>CAZJUU010000168.1:0-4229 GCA_964549295.1 uncultured Candidatus Bathyarchaeia archaeon | reverse complement strand
TCATCTATCCAAAGGTACACCGGATTTGGTGATTTTCCATTGACTACGACTATGTCGTATCCTGCGTACTTCAGTTCAGGCGAGAAGTCTCCTCCAGCATAGGAATCTGAGAACAACCCAGTCAGAGGAGACTTGGTGACTATGCAGTATCTGTTCGTTTGTGCCATTGTTCCTGTGAAAGGCCCTGTGCAGAAGATTAGTGGGTTCTGAGGGTTGAACGGGTCCAGTTTGGGTGGGGTCAAGTCGTAGAGTAGTTTTGCTCCGAAACCCTTTCCACCTAGGAACATCTTTGCAAAGGCCATGTCAAGAGCTTGTTTCTTGACGCCCTTCCTCTTCGAAAGATCAACATGTAGAACCTTACCAGCATAACTATTTGCCAATCTATTCCGCCTCCTCTCACTTCATCTCCAAAGCCTTCGTCGGGCAGTACTTTACGCACTGTGGGTCGCCGAAGCATAGGTCGCATTTTACAGCTTTGTGAGCCCCCCTGTCAAATTGTATAGCGTCCACCGGGCACGCCGTCACACAGTTGCCACATCCATTGCACTTGTCAGAGATTATTAGAACCGCATTCGTCTTTTCGTCCCTCTTGAAAGCGTCTACGGGACAGGTTCGCCAACATGGTGGATCTTCACACTGCTCGCAGATGTTGGGCTGTGCTCTCATTCCGTTTGATTCTGTCGTCACTTGGACATGAGAAAGTCTTGGAATGTATGCGTTGAACTTAGCCATAGAACATGCAAGCTCGCATGTTCGACATCCCGTGCACAAGTCGAAGTAAGGAATAATAGCTTTCCTCAAGAAGGTCTTCCTCCAGTACTTCTAAAAGCGTCTCATTATCGTTTTAAGCTTGTGCATGCCGTCTAGGGTTTTTCACTTACCAGACGCATTTCTAAAGGTTATCCAACGCAGAGCTTTGCAGAAGTCGGAGCACTAGACTGTAGAATCCAGTCCTTTCCCTAGCGATGAGTGACAGTATAGTGATCTCACTACGTCATCGAAAACTTTCTTGTCCTGAATTGGATAGTCAGACTCCTCGTAAAGTATCATGCATCTGTCAGACTCAGTACAATAGAGCAAGACGAAACGAATCATGCAGTCCGCCAAAACCTGTTTCAGAAGGCCTCCACGCTTGTAGTACTTCACCATGAGATCGTAGAGCGCTGTTTCGTGTCCGTTCACGTGAATGGCTTTGCGGTCGATTATCTGAAAAGACTTAACTTGCCTGCCCTTTGACAGTTGATTCATAGTTTCCCTTGCTTGCTCCTCTACGGAGGAGTACCTCTTCTTCGATTTTCCAAGAGGCCTCCAAGAAAGAACTATTCTCCATTCTCTTCCATTGTCTTTGAGTGGCGCAAATGCGACATCTCCTCTCAACCGTTGTATGTCGGAGAGAAAATACACTCTCCAATCCTCGAGATATCCAATTCTGATTCGATAGATGGAGAATTCTTCAAACAATTGTAGATTCCCCGAATTCAATTACCTTGTCCATATGATCCCAAGTGCTGACTTATTTCAATGCTACGTGTTCCCAGACGCTAGCTCAATATCGTGATCAGCGGAGAATTATCTATCACAAATGATTGTGCCAAACTTAATATCACGAGACTATCCTATAGGCAAAATGCTACGATGGGTGATTTCTTGCCACTCTTCGGGGGGAAAGATAAGGTAGGAGAGAAGAAGACGAGGATATTCTTTGCGACCGATGTTCATGGTTCAGAACCGACTTTCAAGAAATTCGTTAATGCAGGGAAAGTCTACGGTGCAGATGTTTTGGTTCTGGGAGGCGACATAACTGGAAAAATGATTACTCCAATTGTGAAACAGTCAGATGGTGGCTACGTGAGTCACTTTCTCGAACAGAAACAGACTGTGAAGAACGATGAAGAACTGAAGGTTCTGGAGAGACGGATACTGACGACAGGGGCATACACGACTATCATGGAACAGAAGGAGTATGAGACGATCTCGACTGATGAGAAGAGACTTGATGACCTTTTCAAGCAGCTGATGCGTGAGAGGTTGTTAAGATGGATTGACTTGACAAACGAACGGCTGAAGGACACGCACATAACATGCTACATAACGGGTGGAAATGATGATGCCCAAGATATTGTAGATCTAATTATGGATACTGATCATGTGAAGAATCCCGATAACAAGATCGTGCGTATCGATGACCTGCACGAGATGGCCAGTTTGGGCTGGGGAAATCCGACTCCTTGGAAGACTCCTAGAGAGTGTAGCGACGAGGAGATTGGAGAAAGGGTTGAGAAACTTGTTGCAGGTATCGAGGACATGAAGAACGCCGTTTTCAATTTTCACATCCCACCTAAGGACTCGGAGTTAGATGATGCCCCCCAACTCGATACCTCCGTCTACCCGCCCCAACCGATCTACAAGGCGGGACAGATTCTTACTTATGGAGCTGGTAGCCAATCGATCAGAAACGCGATCGAGAAAAGCCAACCCTTGCTGGGGCTTCATGGACACATACATGAATCTAAGGGGGCAAGGAAGATCGGAAGAACACTTTGCGTGAATCCTGGAAGCGAGTATGGTGAGTCTATCTTAAGGGGAGCCATAATAGACGTCGCTGACGCCAAAGTATTGAATTATCAATTTGTGTCTGGATAACAATTCGATGTGCAAACGGATCATGGGATCTCGCTGGAGTTCAGTCAAGCAAAAAAAGTTCAGGGGGCAAAAGCCGCCCAAGCAAGGATAATTATCCACATTATTATGGAGAAGACTACCATTCCCTTATCTTCTCTGTCCACTCCTCAACATCACCTCCAACCTTTCTAGCCTAACGTATTCTGATCCCAAAAAAGGGAGGGAATTCACGGCTTAGTCAGGGGGAACCAGTTTGAAAGATAGACTGAGGTCTATACCTTGTCTCTTTCTGTGCCATCGCCAATAGATGTACCAGATGAGACCTAGAACGTAGAAGAAGAACACGAAGATCATTGAATAGGGGTTGATTCCAAGCGCCGGAACCGTCAGCCAGTAGTATATCATTGTGATATTGAAGATAACACTGATCAGACCAGTGATTGTGACTAGAGGAATTGGCCCGACTTTGTACTTGGCCGCGGGAGATGCTTCGTAGATAGCTTTGCCCCTCCACGGCATCACAGCCCCGGCCAGAGAAGTGAACGTGTAAGGGATGCATCCGCTGGAAAGAGCCGCGGGCAAGAATACCGGCGCAACCTCTGGCATGTATGCAGACATGTATATCTGAATCACTGCACATGCACAGCCAAGCCAGATGACGTACACGGGCGTATGCCATCTGCTGTGTACAATAGCGAATTTGTCTGGAAGACCTCTGTCAAAAGCCATTGCAAAGAACATTCTGATCGGCCCAACCATTGTGTTATAGTAGACTTGGTACCCGTTGGCAATCAGACCTAGCATGATTAGGAAGAGCGCAACCATTACTCCGGTTCCCAATGTCGCGTCACTGGCGGCAACGTACATCCCTAAGTTTACACTTGAAATGGGCAGTGCCCATTCGCCTGAGTACCATAGAGCTCCGGCAGACTTGATGAACGTTGGATCAACGGCATTCGAGAATACTAGCCAGACAATGAGCCAAGCAATTGCGGTTGCCCAGCCTGAACCGTTCATGACAAGGTTCTGAACCCTAAGGTTTCCAGCGCCTTTTATTTCGCCACTCAACTGAGCACTCCAGAACGCCCATCCCAAGAGGCTCCATATCATAGCCATCAACCCGATCTGGTCATACCAGCTGAATCCAGGATTCGGGTTGTAACCACCCGCGATCGCTGTGTTTAGGACTGTGTTGTAGTAGTCGGGATCCTCGACAAACCTCGCAGCAAATCCATTGAAGTTCTGAGCGAAGGACGTAGGATTCGTACCTAGAAGGACTACAATATACGCCGCCATTCCCAGAGTTGCGGCGTACATCAACCATCGTTGGATTGATGCGAAGAGCTTTATTGGCAGCGCTAGTTGCCAGCCCATCAGGAAGAGATAGATCATCCCCACCAAGAAGAAGCCTTTGGGAGTCACTACCCACTCTCCAAAAGCTAGTAAGCTGGGGTTGTTCCACGCTGCACCAGCAGTAACGAAGAACGGGTTCATACCAAGGAACGTCACAAACCAGTACGCCCAGACATCCCAGTATATCAGATACCAAAAATCTCCAATTACTATCGGGAACGAGATCCATGGACTTAGGAATCTGCTTTGAGCGA
>CAZJUU010000167.1:0-4251 GCA_964549295.1 uncultured Candidatus Bathyarchaeia archaeon | reverse complement strand
GTCGAAAAATGACTTTTTGAGAGAATCACTCAGAGTCAGACGATAATGTTTTCAATCGTGTAGAATCAATTGGCAGTGCAGGAGTTCAACATGAGGAGTGACATAGCCAAGAAGGGAAGGCGTCGGGCACCTCAGAGAGCGCTTTTCAAATCGTTGGGTCTGACTGACCAAGACATAGAGCGACCTTTCATTGCTGTGGCCAACAGTTACACATCAATTGTTCCTGGGCATGTTCATCTGAATAGTATAGCTAACGCGGTCAAGACAGGGATTGCCCGTGCTGGAGGCACAAGTTTCGAGTTCAACACGATTGCTGTCTGCGATGGAATAACGATGGGCCATCAGGGGATGAGGTATTCGCTACCATCTAGAGAGTTGATCGCAGATTCTGTCGAGTTGATGATTGAAGCGCATAGATTCGATGGCGTCGTTCTGATTTCAAACTGCGATAAGGTGACTCCTGGCATGCTAATGGCGGCGGCGAGAGTGAATATTCCCTCAGTTGTAGTGACGGGAGGTCCTATGCTGTCGGGTTACTATCGCGGCGAGAAGGTTAGTTTTGACGCGGTGTACGAAGCGCTTGGAAAGGTTGAGGCAGGTCTGATGAGTGAAGAAGAGCTGAAGGAGCTTGAGGACAACGTATGCCCGACATGCGGCTCGTGCAGCGGGATGTACACAGCGAACACCATGGCGTGCATATCTGAAGCTCTAGGAATGTCCTACACTGATTGTGCAACTTCTTTAGCAGTCAGTGGTGAGAAAATGGCGATAGCGGAAAGATCTGGAGAGTCCATTGTTGACTTGGTTAAACGCGACATGAAACCATCCCAGATATTGACTTTGAAGGCGTTTGAGAACGCCATAACTGTGGACATGGCTCTTGGGGGATCAACGAACACAGTCTTGCATGTGCCTGCCATTGCTCACGAGCTAGGTATCCAGATGGACTTGGAAGTTTTTGACAGATTGAGCAAGAGCGTACCTCAGCTGTGCAGCATGAGGCCAGCAGGGGCTTATGCACTTGAGGATTTGGATAGAGCAGGTGGCGTACCAGCGCTCATGAAAGAACTTCAGCCACTTCTTCACTTAGATGCTCTAACAGTTACTGGCAAGAGTATCGGGGAGAATATCAAGGACGTCAAGGTTCTTGACCAAAATGTGATTCATCCAATCGAGAAGCCTGTTCATCCAGAGGGTGGAATTGCTATCTTGAGGGGAAATCTGGCGCCTCAAGGTTCTGTGGTGAAAACAGCAGCTGTTTCCTCAAAGATCCTTGTTCACGAGGGTCCGGCTCGAGTGTTCGACTCTGAGGAAATGTGCATGCGAGCTATACATGGAAACCAGATCCGCAAAGATGATGTTATCATCATTCGGTATGAAGGTCCAAGAGGTGGACCTGGTATGCCGGAAATGTTGGAGCCAACATCAGCGATTGCCGGAATGGGAATGAGTGAGTCTGTTGTTCTGATCACAGACGGGAGGTTTTCAGGCGCAACTCGTGGACCATGTATCGGGCACGTGTCTCCCGAAGCAGCGGTTGGTGGTCCAATTGCAGTTGTGAGAAATGGAGATCTGATAAGGATCGACATTCCAAAGCGTTTGATCTCAGTGGCTCTCACTGATGATGAAATCATGTCGCGGATTCGATCCTGGCAGCCGCCTGAGAAGAAGATTCCTGGCGGGTATCTGCGTAGATATGTTCAAACGGTATCCTCAGCTGATTCTGGGGCGGTCCTCGAGAAGGGAACCACCAGCGTACCGCATACGGAACGTTGATATACCAGTAGTAGCTCATGTAGACGCCGAGGCCTTCGCCTCATGGAAGCGCCAAAGAAGTTAGTCTTCTCGGCTGTTCCATGGGTGGCGTGAAGGTCTCTAAACACGTTGCCGATATGACCATGGAGGTGTAGCATGTTGTCGAGATGTTCCAAATGTGGAAACGAGGAACCAAACGCTAAGAAAGAATGGAATATGAAACCAAAAAGTGGAAACGGGCCTGCTCTTCTGATTAGACTGTTCCAATGTTCCAAATGCGGCAAGAGTTTCCGAACCACGAGCAAGACTGGCTAATAACGCTAGCAAAACTACACAGGAGGAGGAGTCCTCCTTCTTTCTTCTTTTGAAAGTCTCATCCATTTGGAGAACTTTTTTGATGGTGGCTCTTCTTGGAAGAGTTTCTCTCTGACACATTCCAACAAATTGTTCTTGACACCTGCAAACTCAGCAGCTGTAACTAGTTTGTTTCCGGACCTGTGGGCGGCTCTGAACGCTTTTTTCAGATAGCTTCTCCAGTCTACTGACCTTAGCAGATGGTGATCTATCACGGTGACTGGAACATTCGTCGCTAAGTGAATGATGTTCTCAAGGCCATGAGAAATCAACTCTCCCGAAACCCTGAAGTCTTGCAAGTAAAGTGGTGGTCCGCCCAGAATTAGCAAATGAGGCTTCTCTGTCAGAATAGTCTTCATGGTTTCATCAGAGATCGGGCCCTGAACATCAGGTGCATAGACCATCTTTTCATCATCTGATGTGATCGACAACATTAGAACCCATCCAAGTCCACTATCTTTCTCACCATGATAGACTGGTAGAGAGAACTTCAGCGTCGTATTGCCATATTCAACGGTTCTGTTGTCAGCAATCATGAAAGTCTTAGCGTTTTTTTCAATAGTCTTCTTGAAAATCCATCCCCTCTGCCTTTGACTGAAGTTTATGGAGCTGCGCGCGTCCTTTGCCAGAATAATCTTGTCATTGTAGATTGAACGTGCAGTTTCAGGTGTACTTCCAAGCCACACCATCTCCACGTAGTTCGGTGTGTAGTGGTCGTGATGATAGTGGGAGACAAACACAACATGTGACTTCGACGCTGCTTCCAGAATTCTAGCTCTTCCCTCATTTCTAGCCACATACTCTCTAGGATGAGGCGCCAAGCGTTTTCGTGGACCTAGAGCAACACCGGGATCTATGAGAAGTGAGACATCCGATGTCCGAATAAAAGTGGACATCGATCTGACTCCCATGCTTTCGAATGCAAGAGGCTGAACCTGAATCTTCCGCAACTGGTCTACGCGTTCCGTGTGCAAGCTCCGTTTCATCGTGATATCAACGAACTATGTTTATTATTTGGACTAAGATCAACTTATCATGGGTCCGATGACTGCTCTGACCCAGAGGAAGGAATGGCATCATTCCGGATGTCCGGGATCTTGAGACTCGATCAGACTTGCTGACGAGCAAGAGTAAGCGAGGACCCAGAGTCGCGCTAGTCTTCTTTGCTACTTCTCACCACGACTGGACCACTTCGATACCCACGTCAACCACAAGACTGGTGCATTTCAATTCGTCAACAATGTAGGCATGGTACGTGCGAACATTCTATCCCGCAGGAAAGCGCACAACTGTCGTATTCTATTCTCTTCTGCTGAACGAATTGGTACCGAGCAAGAATAGTTGCGTCAGTTGGATCTAATTGTCTTTTCGGTTTCTCAATGTATTCCTTCAATGTCCAATACTCACGCCATACAAACTGCACTCCTTGCTTTTCACAGAATCTCTTTGCGATCATTTTCTCAATTATTTTGGTGGCTTGATCACCGAAATAGAATCTAAGCACTTCATGAAAGTCATCAATCAGATTAGGAATATGCCCAGGTCCAACTCCGTATCTCTTATGGAAATGGTGATAGACGATACGCTTGGACGTTTCACTCATGAATGATAGTGTTTCGTCGATTGCCTCAAGCAATATGTCCGCAGACATCTATCACATCTCTAACTTTCGAGTTGCTTGCAGGTAGAATCCTAATGCAAACGCCAGATACGACCAGTAAAAGAACAACTCCAAAGGATGACCATCATAATACGTGCCCTCTAAGACTGTCAAACTAAACAAGATGTCGCCCAGCAGAGTCAAAATGATGCCGAACACAACGACAAGCATCGGTCTCCAAAAGACGCCTCGCATAAAAAAAACAAGTAAGGGAATCGCCATCGTCAACAGGACAACATCAAGAATCGGGTAGGCTAGACTCACTGCAACTGACAGAAGGCTTTGTTCTCCCGCTATCGACGGCGGAAGCAACACAGCCAGTATGACAATCCCAATAGCAAGAGTAAACAGGGTTGCAAACTCAATCTCCAGAATGAAAAAGCATCTTTGAAAGGCCAAATCTGAAGTATCAGCGCCCAAATGAATGCAACATAGCCTGCAAGCCAGAATGCATCTCCTAGAGACGGAAACGGAATTGAGAC
>CAZJUU010000166.1:0-4251 GCA_964549295.1 uncultured Candidatus Bathyarchaeia archaeon | reverse complement strand
CGAGGATTTCAGGCTTCAAGGCGTGAAAGTCAGCGGTGTCGCAGTCTATAAATGGGTTAGAAAATACGTCAGCCTGATGCATAGTCCATCTCCTTTTTCTCTTCTGACAAACGCCTTGCCCCTACCTACGTCTAGGAAGGAGCGAAATAAGAATCATGCGCCGTCAGTCAACAGTCGTACCCGAGAAGTTAACAGAAACCTCAGACATAAGAATTATTAGTTTGTTGATAGGCCAGCTTGAATATGAGGAGGCAATGCGAAGAATCCTTCCGATTTGCGTCATCTTCGCGATCATAGTGCCACTGTTTCTGATAAGGCCTATAGATGTCGATGTCCAAGTGGTGGCAATCCGAATTCATCCTTCGATTCTGATTGAGAACCCAACCAACGATACTACAGTCAAAGGGAGAATAAAACTGACAGCGTCATTTGATACCGTCTTTCCACTCTCGAAAGTCGAATATAGGATAGACGATGGTGCGTGGATCAAGATCTCGACAAAAGACAGGATTGCATCCGTAGAATGGGATTCTTCGTCCGTATCGAATGGCAAGCACAAGATCGAATTTCGAGTCACAGACTCAATAGAACAGTCCGCCACTAGTTCTGTAACGGTGATCGTGGACAACCCGCCCGCCATTGGAGCAAAAATGCCATATGGAACAGTTGGCGTAGTTGCCATTGGAACATTGGCGACGGCAATCGCAATAGCCCTTCTTTTGAGACGTGGTTCAATCTCCAAGACAGGATCTGGCGCCAAACCCAGCTCAAAATTTTGCATCGAATGTGGAACCATGATTTCAGAGGGGGGTACTTACTGTCCGAGCTGTGGAAAGAAGACTGAGTAGTCGGGCAAGAGTCTTCGTCTCTTTCCGTTCGGGGCGCTATGTACTGGCGCTAGCATATTGGCTAGGATGGTTCGATGTCCCGACGTTTGGGCCTGCTCGAGCGCCTTGTCAAGGTTGTCGACTTTGAATCCTAGGTGATCCAGTCCCTCTCCAACAACATGCTCTGTGCAGTAAGATTCCTCGTCGAACGACCGTTATTGGTTTGAATATCCAATTGGCACGGCTGATACATAACGAGCGCTACAGTTGAAATATGGCGGAGACGTTCTCTGAAGGGGCAGCTACATGTCTCAATCTGATTCGGGTTGGAGTTCACGTAGGATCGGAAACCTAGTCGCAGCGGTCTTCCTCGTGCTTCTGGGGATTGCATTGATGATCCCGTTACCCTTGAATGGATCTTGGTATTGGGGAGAATACATTGAGTCGCGCTGGTTAGGTTTTGCCTTCGGAATCCCTTTGATCCTTCTCGGCATCTGGATGCTAAGGTAGAAGCTGCAGCGTTCTGCTATTTCTGCAGTCTTGCGCGTAGTAGCAGGTATGTGATGGCGGCCCCTGTCAGGATGCAAGTGATGGCAATGAGGACTCCGTAGAGAAGCCATTGAACCTGGAAGTCACGTAGAAAGATGTCTTTCGGAGGAGAAGTTGGAGTTGTAATTGTTATTGTTAGTTGATCTTCTATTTCTAGGTTCTTTCCATTCCACCATGAACTCGCCTTTACAGTGTAGTGGTCTGCCTTCCCTGCTTTCCAATTAACCGTCTGATGAAGGTCATTGTTCGTCCTCCACTGCCAGGCTTGTACTGTCTTGCCGTTGGCATCAAGGACTTCTAAGCGAATTTGGTGAAAGTGGACAATTGCTATTTCGCTGCATTTGGGAAGCAGGTGAGTGAAATCGATTGCTATCTTGACTGGTTCACCTAGGTTGTACTGGGTTTTGTCTGTGCTAAGTTTGATTGAGCGGCAGGGCGTTGATCGTTGTGGAATTTCCAGATCGAAGTCCAAGTCGTTTAGGTTGCCTTCATATTTGATGGCGGTGAACCATGCGGTTGGAGGTGGCGGATAGATTAGGATGACTGGGCCAAATAGTGAGGCGACTTCTTTGTCTATTGTGGCTAGTTCATCGTGTGTGACTTGAAACTGGATTGGTTGATCAGTTGGAATATAATGAGCCAACCGCATTTTCGGCGGGATCGCGGTTTCAGCTATCTGATGTGGAGTTATTAGGTAGAGGATTATCTCTGTGGTTCCCTTGGCTGTGGCCGAGACTTTCATCGGATAGTACAGGCTTGGACTTTGAAACTTGTAGGTGATTGGTTCTAGGCTGCTAGCAGTCGAATACAGGTCAACTAGATCGAAGACCCAATAGTTGTAGCCCCTGGTCAGGTATTCTGAAATGATCTGTGCAGTTCCTTCCTGTATACTCGGCTGAGCTACGCCCATCTTTCTCGTGTAATCAGAGATGAATTTGCTCAGTTCATCAACAGAAGTTGCCTTCACCACTGTGATGTCATGAGCTCCGATCCTCTTATGGAAAACCACCTCTAATCCAGCCTTGTATTGTGATGCGGCCGCTCTTGGCATGTGCTTCATCATCAGATTCTGGATGGCTTGAAACGACTGGAAACTTCCTGCCAGCACTTCTGGTTTCGACGGAAGGGGAAGAATTTCAAGAACCTTAGCATCGGTGCTGGCATAGAGGTCTGTCGAGAGAATCAGACACTCAACCTGACCGTTCCAAGCTATTATCGCCTTCTGCGCGGGTCCATAGACATCTGCATCCGTCACTGGAAGAATACAGCGGTCCGCCAAGGTTACTGGAATAGAAATAGCCAGCATGATAAGCAAAATCAAGAGAGCAATTCGAGTCTTAGCCATATCTACTCCTCTCCTTTTCTGGATCCATATCTGCAGGATCCTGCTTAAGATGCTAAAGGTTGAAACAAGTCGTACACAGAGTAGAACAATGAAATGAAGGCAGCGCCCTCTCTCCTCGTCTCAAGCGGAGAGAAATAGGCTTCATCCGTTTTGTATGTGATTCCTATGTTTGAGCCTGTGTGCTACTCATAGTTCTGTCTCAGTATTTGAGAAAAGAGAGGGGGCTTGGGGGATTTATCCCTCAACAATCGCCGTTTCGTCGTTGCAGTAGTTTTGAGAGAGAGCACACCAAGGGATGCACACACAAAACTGATTCTCATGACGACGCATGCGCTAGTTAAACTGGGGTTTTGATCGCCAACCTCCCCTAGATCTGTAGGTTGGCAGGCATAGTGTCCGATAGTTCGCTGGCCTCAGAAACAGTTTTAACCGAACGGGAGAAAGTTAAGACTGTGGTCTGTTTGAGGACTCTCTTTCACACAGTGGTTGGAGTCCTGCTGGTGGTTGCTCTGCTCCCTCTATCCGTATCTGCATTGGATTCAACTGAACTTGCGCGTGACAACGGCCAGCCCTCAGATTACATGAACTTGCCAAGTGGCATTGCTTACGGAGTCTCATTCTCTCCGCCTGAAGCTTCCTGGCCTATTCGACGAGTCAGGATTTATGGTCTTCTTTTCGGTAGAGTATTGGAAGGAGCCGGCCAGGATGTCACTGTCGAGATCTGGACAATAAACGCGACCGTGTTGCACAGTTCAACTCACTCCTACAAGAAGTTCAGAACTGCGCCTGATTGGGTTGACTTCAACATAAACGCACCCAAAGTATCAGAGAACTTCCGTGTCGTCGTATACGCTCCGGGACAACCTAACGTAGGAGGCATCAAGATTGGCTACTCATTGAACCCGCCAAGTTACTCAGACACTATCGTAGGTAGACGCATCCTAACCGACTGGAAAGAGTTGGCTTTCTCACAGAATACCTTGAACAACAGGCCACGCATCAACTGGATGATAAGAGTGTGCAGCGTGCCCTCCGTCGAAATTCAAACCACAACTGTTTCTCAGACCATAACCCTCTCTCAACAGTCAATTCTGTTTCTCGGTTCCCTTGACGTGTCAAGGCTGCTGCAGATAGTAGGTGTAGCCGCCACTGCTGGAGCTGGCTTTTTCGGATGGTTCTTGAAGACGAGGAAGAGGAGATTCGTTTCGGGCTACTTGATGAAGATAGACTCAACCTATAATCAGTACTCTATGAATCGAGAGGAATGCAGAAGACGTCTCTTGCAGATGAAAGAAGAAGCGATCCAACTGCTCAAGAAGGGGAAGATCGACGAGCCCCATTTCGCCCTAGTGGACAGCAAGCTCACAGTATACTTGAAAGAGATCGAGTAGAGGACAGGCGAGCACCAGTTTCAGTTTTCTTCGTGATCCCATCTTGCTCTTCTTCGAAGGTAGAGTATAGGAAGACGGTGGGTTTGGGGGATTTCTCCCCCTACAATAGTCGCCGTACCGTGAGAATCATGGAAATTGT
>CAZJUU010000165.1:0-4252 GCA_964549295.1 uncultured Candidatus Bathyarchaeia archaeon | reverse complement strand
GAAAGAGAAAGAGGCATTGTCCAAATATCCCATGAATAGATTCGCGGATCCGATTGAGGTAGCAAGGGCTGTTCTATACTTCGCATGCGATGACTCGTCATTTGCCACTGGGTCGATTCTCGCTGTTGATGCAGGTTACACTGCCCAGTAAATCATGGTCACACAAAAAGCAGGGCTGAAAGATTACTGGTAAACACTGGACTGGATTTCAAGTGGCTCTTTCTACCCGCGGAATGAATTACGTGCTCCTGATATGGCATCTGCTCCACAGATTACTGAAAAAGAATATTCCATAACCAGCGAGCGTAACAAGAGTTGGAATGCCAATAGCATTCGTGAAAAATCTTAATAGTATTCTTCCCTGTTAGCCTTAAATTCATCACTGTCGACGTTTGGTGATCGTTCGATGAATGAAAGATCTGCGACGGGGGCATCCTTATTCCTTGCACTTACCTTCGCTCCAAAGGCAAAGGGATCTTCTTTCATCATGAATCTGGACATCAGACAGTATTAGTAGGTTCGAACAATGCATGTACCTCGGCAAGTGAACTAAGATGAGCGAGATGTAAGTAAACGTGGTTGAAAGTGAGATTGAAGACAAAGTAATGGATCTGGACGAAGCGGTGAAGAAATTCGTACTTGATGGGTGTACTCTAAGCCTTGGATGTCTGCCAAGATCCTTTGCGGGCATATATGAAATCATCAGACAGAAGAAAAGGGGGATACAACTCGTTGGCTTGGGTTTCTTGGAAGAAAGCGACTTGCTTGTTGGGGCTGGATGTGTCGACAAGATGCAAGCGGGCTTTTTTGCAAGCCTTGAAACATATGGTCTTTCGAAAACGTTCAGACGAGCAGCTGAGAAAGGGATACCGAATAGGGTGGATGTGGAAGAGTATTCGAACTTTGCTATGTTGATGAGGTTTGTCGGAGGCGCTTTAGGAGTTCCTTTCATGCCTGTCAAATCGCTGCTGGGAACCGATATCGTAAACAAAAAGACATTCTTGGGCAATAAGAAACTTCAGGTGACTGAATGCCCATTCTCGGCAGAGAAGGTAGTGTTGGTGCCATCAATAAAGCCTGACGTCTGCATTTTGCATGCTCAAAGAGCGGATCCTTCTGGCAACGTTCAAATGTGGGGAATTAACTTCGGAGGCCCCTGGGAAGCTTACGCCAGCAAGAAAGTGATAGTGACGGTCGAAGAGATAGTTAGTCGGGACGACATTGGAAAAGATCCGGCGCGAACCAGCATCCCATCTTTTATGACCAGTGCTGTGGTGAAAGCTCCTTACGGCGCTCATCCTTGGAATTGTGTCGGCCATTACGATATCGATTTCGAGCATAGAACGATGTATGCTAAGATGGAGGCTGAGCAAAGCAGTTTCGAACAATATTTGAATGAATGGGTTTACGGCTGTCCAACCCATTTGGAATATGTGAAGAGGCTGGGTGTTGAAAGACTGCTTAGACTAAAGTGTAGACCGAATTACTCCACACCCATCGACTACGGGTTTGCAACGGAGATGAATCCATAGTGTCGAATGAAGCTAGTTTGGTTGAAGTGATGACGGTAGCCGCTTCAAAAGAAATCAAGGACTATCAACGGGTCTTTGTCGGAGTTGGCTTACCGGTATTGGCTGCTGCGCTAGCAAAGAAGACTCATGCACCTCACGCATTGCTCTGCACTGAGCACGGATTGATAGATTTCTCACCAGCTCGTTTTCCACCTTTGTCAGTCGTTGACCCGGGAATGATTCCAGGAGCGGGGATGCTAACCACAATGTTTGAGTGTTTGGGAGTGGCTCTTCAAGGCGGATGGATTGACTTAGGCTTTCTCGGAGCCGCCCAGATTGATAAGCATGGAAACTTGAACTCAACAGTTATCGGAGACTATTATGCACCTAAAGTGCGCTTGGTTGGAAGTGGAGGCGCCAACGATATTGCATCCCACGCTAAGAGATTCGTTGTGATAATGCGGGGCCATGACAGAAGAAAATTTGTGGAGAAACTTGACTACATAACTAGTCCTGGCTATCTAGATGGTGACGGGGGCAGGGAGAAAAACGGGCTGAGAACTGGTGGGCCTTCGGCGGTGATCTCTGATCTCGGTATCTTTCGATTCGACGAGAGCAAAGAGATGTACTTGGACTCCCATCACCCTGGCGTAAGCATAGAAAAAGTGAGGGAGAACACCTCTTGGAATTTGAAGATCTCTCCGAACGTGAAAGAGACCTCGCATCCAACCAAACAGGAGATCGAGATACTGCGTCGAATAGATCCACTGGGAATCTATCTGAGAAGCAAGGCGTAAGTCCTAGAAATAGAAGAGTGAAATAACTATTCTTTTTGAAGTCGAAAATATTGAACATTCATTGAGTGTGTCTACTTGAAAGAAAGGATAGGAATAGTGGGTTACGGAGCATATGTTCCCAGAACCAGAGTGAAGCGTGAAGAATTTGCTTCAACCTGGGGAATCACAGTGTCTCCGGGCGAAAGGGCCGTGTGTAGCTATGATGAGGATGTTGTTACGATGGCAGTTGAGGCGTCACTGAAAGCCCTTGAAACAGTTAAGAAACATGGTATTACCCCAAGAAATGTCGGAGCAATCTTCTCAGCCTACTCAGACACCAAGTCGATGAATGGCTTGTTGAACGTTATACTGGCAAAAACTGTAGGAGTTTCATCTGACACTCATTTGTTTGATATGGGGCATTCGCATAATGCTGGTGCTTCTTCATGGTTAACAGGCATTGATGCCATCAGTTCAGGTAGAGTCAGTCATGCTCTAACCGTCATGTCCTCCAACGAAGCCGCTGCGCCTGGAAGCGAGTTGGAACCTTACATTGGCGCTGGAGCAACCGCATTTATTCTGGGAAAAGAGAATATCATGAGCACGATAGAGGAAGCCTACTCCTATTCAGGATTCTTTGTAGACTACGTAACAAGTGACAACGTTGTCCAAGTATACCAACAGAATTTTGTCGAGGATCAGGGTTACGCGACCTTTGTTTCCAGAAGCGTTAATGGACTTCTAGAGAAGACTGGGAAATCAATAGCTGATTTCGGACATGTCATGATTCAAGCGCCCAATGAGAGAGCGTTGAGCAGGATTGCAAAGAAGCTCGGTTGCAAAGAGAATCAGTTATCAGGCCGAGATATCCTGCAATCAATAGGATACCTAGGCATGAACTCTATTTTCATGGTTCTAGCAAAACTTCTGCCATCTCTGCCACCTGGGGAAGAAGTTTTGATGGTCTCATATGGTTCAGGAGCGAGTACCGCGTTCCAAATGAAGATGACTTCCAACGTTAGTGGAAACAACCGGGAATCCGATGATTTTGAGAAGAACAAGAAGTACGTTGACTATCTTACTTATCTGCGCTATCAAGGACTTATCGAGAAGGAGAAGGAGTTGAGATAACGTACAGACTCGATATCTGGAGAGATAGTGAACAAATCTACGGGCTTAAGGGCACAAAGTGTGGAGACTGTGGTAATGTAACTTATTTCCGTCCGCGAATATGTCCGGGATGCCGAAACGCAAAGAACTTCGACGAAGTCTCGGTGGGACGAGAGGGAAAAATCTTCGACTTCACAGTAAATTATTCTGTTCCACGAGAATTCAACCGACCGTCGATTCTAGCAATTGTAGATACTTCAAGCGGGATCAGAATCACGGGTCTTGTGGCAGACGCGAAACCTGAAGAAATGGCGATCGGCAAAAATGTAAAACTGGTTTTTCGAAAGATCAGAGACATAAGCAATGTTCCAATATACGGATTCAAAGTGTCACTTCAGGAGTGAGTTCACATTGCTCAAAGACAAAGTTGCCATAGTCGGCGGTGCAATGATAAGATTCGGAAGACTGCTTGACAAGAGCTATGAAGATCTGATCGCTGAAGCGTACTTGAAAGTACTGGATTCTGTTGACAACGGGATAGATCCAAATGACATAGAGGCAGGATGGCTGGGCACTGCCATGGGAGGATTGCTGATGGATCGTGAACTCATAACTGGAGCTACACTTTCACATGCGACAGGGCTGGAAGGAATACCTGTTACGAGATGCGAAAACCTATGCGCATCTGGAAGCGATTCATTCAGAAACGCGGTCCTAGGTGTCACTTCAGGCTTCTACAACGTAGTCATCGTGATAGGCGCAGAAAAGATGTGTGACAAACCTGCTGAGCAAGGAATGTTGGCAGAAGCGAACAAAGAAGGACACACAATCTTCAATTACGGTATTACTGCACCC
>CAZJUU010000164.1:0-4254 GCA_964549295.1 uncultured Candidatus Bathyarchaeia archaeon | reverse complement strand
ATTCGGGGTTATGACCCCCATAGTATCCAGTGATTGGTATCGTTCGATAGTGGTCACTTGTTCTCAAAACACATTTTGGAAGTCTTTGCAATGCGTATCCACAAGAACAAAAAGAGAAAGAAACTAGTTAAGACTTTTGAAGGCTACGATGGATCAATTCCTTCCATTTATTTTCTCCTGTGATAGGTGCTAGTCCAGCTGCTTCCGCGGGGGTTTTGCCATCGAGAACGGTATGTGGTCGAATATGATTGTAGTAGATTCGTTGTCCGTCAATGATTGCTGAGTTGGTTTTCTTCAAGGCTCGCATGACCTTGTTTCGCTCTTTGAAAGTTCCATGATACCTTTCCATGCGGTTATTGTTTAATCGTCCTTGTATCCCCACATTTGAGATGTGAATTGAGTTGCGAAAGACTTTCTGTGTTGCAGAATTGTATGATTGTAAGCCATCAGTGAATACAACTGTTGGTTCAGTCTTTGCAACAGCTTTTGCGTCTCGAAAAGCCGCTTTTGCATCGGTCACGGTTCGACGTTGAGAAACATGATTTGCTTATAGGAATCGTATCTTCACCCATGAAGTGCCCAAAACCAAGGCATTCTATATCTAGAGTTCTATGTTAGGAAGTAGATTCCAATCACAACAACAACAGAAGACGCGAGGACTCTCAGCGTGACTTTCTCTCTTAGAAAAAGAATAGACATTAGAGATGCCCAAACCGGTGCAGATGAGCTTAGGGCTGATGTTCTCGCAGCGCCTATCAGTCTGATGCTGTACAAAAATGTAAGTCCTGCGATTGTTATTCCCAAGATTCCGGACAAAGCTAGCAACGTCAAATCTCTTCTACTCAGATTTAATCTCAATCGCCAAGCTCTCGATACTAGAAGTAGAAAGATGGCGAGTACCGGAAATCGGACAACATTCGCTAGCACAACACTCACGTACCTCAGCCCCAGCGTCACTATAATGGTTCCAAGGGAGTACAGGATCGAACTCGAGAAGGCAAGTATCGAGCCACGATGGGTTTTTCGATCAGTCTTATTGTTCAATGTGAGCATGACGTTTGCAATAGCAACAAATATTGCAGCTGTTCCAACGAAATACCGTAGGTGAAATGACTCACCCAAGAACAGAGTTGCCAAGACCATCGTGAAGAACGGGTAGATGTATGCAATGGTGTATGATCTTGAGACGCCTATCAGGGTTATGCTCTTGAATAGACAAGTGTCTCCTACTCCAAATCCTATTAGTGCAGCTATGATTACAAACAATATGCCGTTGGGATCTATTCTTGATGGATTTTGCACTTCGCTAGCAGCAAATGTCAAAGGTAGCATCGAGATGGCTGCGAAGAGTGTCCTCAGCGCATTCGTGTTCAGAGGGTCAATTTTCTTGAGCACCGAGGCTGAGATGATGGTTGATCCAGCCCACAGGAAAGCTGTTGTCAGCGAAAGAACTTCTCCGAGCATTAGGGTTACCAATGGAGACTAGGCTCTTGAATGAGCGTCAGATATGCGTTGTGTAGTTGATTTAACGGACCTGCAACGGCAGTGTCGACGCAACAGTTTGTCAAGAAACGAATTTGGCAACGGTTAGTTGTTCCGCATTTGAGAACCAGGCAAATTCTGTTATCGTCGTGGCCGCATTGCGACAGGTTTTTCTCTATACTGAGTCGTCTCGAGTCTGTTCTCTAATTCTTGGATTCTTCTCTCGAGGAGTTCGATTCTTTCCAAGAGGCCTCTGGCAACCTGAGCTATAGGATCAGGCAAGTCCCCGTGTTCTAAGTCTATCAAGGCACGTGGTTTCTCTGGTTGCATGGGTCTTGCTGGAATGCCTACGACCATCGTGTTTGCAGGAACGTCTTTTACCACGACGGAGCCTGCACCAATTTTCGCGCCGTCTCCGATCCAGACATTTCCAAGGATCTTGGCGCCGGCTCCTATTACAACGTTGTTTCCTATCGTTGGATGGCGTTTCTTCTTCTCCATACTTGTTCCACCCAATGTCACGTTCTGATACATGGTGACGTCGTTTCCAATCTCGGTGGTTTCACCTATGACGACGCCCATTCCATGATCGACAAAGAATCTCTTGCCGATCGTTGCTCCTGGGTGGATCTCTATCCCAGTTAGTGATCTGTTGAGTTCAGAAACTAAGCGGGCGAAGAGCCGTAGACCATTATGATTCAATGCATGGGCGATGCGATGCAGAAAGAGTGCGTGAACTCCCGGATAGCACAAGATGACTTCCAGTCTGCTCTTGGCAGCTGGATCCCTCTGCTTAATCGAATCAAGGTATCCTTTGAGTCCGTTAAGCATCTTATCACCCAAAGTACTCCGGAAACACGCGCTCTAGCTTTCACCGTCTAATTACAGTTTCGAGGAGTTTTCAGATTGCGAAGGTTCCAATTCTTGGAACATTGCAGTGCTTATGTATCTCTCTCCTGTATCTGGCAGGATCGCTACGATAAGCTTACCCGCATTCTCATCTCTTCTCCCAACTTCAATCGCAGCGAAGGCCGCTGCGCCTGAAGAGATTCCTGCTAGGATGCCTTCTTCCCTAACTAGGCGTCGCGCCATTTCAATTGCCTCTTCGTTTCTAACCTTGAAAATCTCATCAACTAAGTCGAGCCTGAGCACGTCAGGAATGAATCCAGCTCCGATCCCTTGTATTTTGTGTGGTGCAGGACTTCCACCCGAAAGTACTGGCGAATCGTATGGTTCGACAGCCACAATCTTGAAGCCGGGTTTCTTAGGCTTTATCACCTCTCCGATACCAGTCACAGTTCCTCCCGTTCCAACGCCAGCTACGAGAATATCCACTTTCCCGTCCGTGTCATTCCATATCTCCAACGCGGTCGTCTCTCTGTGAATCTTCGGGTTTGCTGGATTCTTGAACTGTTGTGGAATAAACGAGTTGGGAATGGACGCTGCTAATTCCTCGGCTTTCGCCACAGCTCCCTTCATGCCATCCTTTCCAAGCGTTAGCACGAGCTCAGCGCCAAAAGCCTTGAGCAAAGCTCTTCTCTCAATGCTCATCGTCTCCGGCATAGTGAGAATCAACCTGTATCCTTTCACAGCCGCCACCATAGCCAAACCAATACCAGTGTTTCCGCTAGTCGGCTCAATAATGACAGTGCCAGACTTGATGACTCCTCTGGCTTCAGCATCTTGGATCATGCTCATGCATATCCGATCCTTCACACTCCCACCAGGATTCTTGGACTCCAACTTTGCCAAAACAGTCGCCTTGCAACCACCAACTATCCTGTTCAATCTGACCAAAGGTGTATTACCAATGGTTTCTACGACATTGTCGAAAACATTCCACGTCATGTAGGTGACCCCATTTTATAACGTTGTTATAATTTCAGGTCTATATTAACCTTGAGAGAAAGAAAAGCTTCGGGCAAACCCATCTTAGTGATGGGAATAGAAATACACAAAGATCTTGCCATGAGAATAAGAGATTAGTTGTCTCAGTGAGCCGATTTAACGTGAATTGTCCTCGATGCATGACCAGCAATCCCGAGTCCGGGTTGTTCTGCTGTAGATGCAAGGCTATTCTGGAGCCGCGAACAGAGTATTGGCTAGGAGTGGATGATTTTCAGTGCTCAGCTGACAAAGATGCTCTCGAGGTCCTGAAATCCACAGGTGTTTTGGCGTATATCGTTGATCAATTTCTGGTCAGACCATTTGAACGAAAGCAACGCGAGTATCTTTCTAGGCACGGTTTTCCGTCTAGCCATCTAGGATACTTGGAGAGAATTGTCAAGGAGTGTGCATACACACTCTGTCTCGGGGCTTTGCCAGAAGTCTATGTAGCCGATTTTCGAGGCACACCGAACGCGTTCACATTTGGAAACGATAGCGCTCCAGTCGTTGTCGTGGATAGCAGATTGATTCAGATATTGACCCATGACGAACTTCGCGCCCTACTGGGGCATGAGATGGGGCACATAAAGAGCAAGCACCTGCTCTACCATTCCCTCGCCAACGTGTTGGCTGAGGGAGTTGGATTATCATCGTCATTTTTGGGGTCGAATTTGATAACGGCTGCAATGAAGCTTGCACTTCTTGCATGGCATAGGGAATCCGAATTCACTGCGGATAGGGCAGCACTCATATCATCGGAAGATCCGAAGCACGTAGCTTCGATGTTCGCGAAAATTCTGGGTGTGCGGCATATTTCAATTTCGAGCGATTCATCATTGCTCCAAGAACTTGCCGAAATCTTTCAGAGTCACCCAAACCATCTTG
>CAZJUU010000163.1:0-4292 GCA_964549295.1 uncultured Candidatus Bathyarchaeia archaeon | reverse complement strand
TGCAAAGACATCACAGTGGCGGATCCTGAGGGATTCATTCAAGCGGTAGCCGATGCAAACGGAACGATGATCAAGAATCAGGGCTGGGTAGAAACCACAAAGGGGACAATAGCACTACTACCAATAGTCAACGCGATTGGTGATCTCCCAACAAAGTATGGCGAAACAACCTCATGGGAGAAGTCAGACAGTTTCTATGATGCTTATCTCAGGAGAAACTTCATCAAGGAACGGGCGTGCTGGGCTTGCAACATAGGATGTGCAAGATATTCTAGGGTGCACAATGACGGCTGGAGCACACCGCTTCACGGTGGACCTGAATATGAAACGGTAGGCGCTTTTTCATCATTCCTTCTTCAAGATGACGTGGATGTCGTAGTAAGGGCAAACTACCTCTGCAACATCTATGGATTAGATACAATCAGCTGCGGCCATATTATTGGATATGCGATGAAATTGTACGACAGGGGAATAATCAACCAGAAAGTCACAGGCGGACTGGATCTGACTTGGGGAAATTCAGACTCGATTCTGCGACTCATCGACATGATTGCAAGACGTGAAGGCTTCGGAAACGTTCTCGCCGACGGAATAAAACTAGTCTCACAGAAGTTCGGAAAAGAAGCTGAAAGACTTGCCTTGCATGTGAAGGGTCTTGACATGCCTATGCACGACCCTAGAGCCGGAAAGAGCCTAGCTCTTCAATACGGAACGGCAAACAGAGGAATGTGTCACATGCACCCCATCGAATCCCATAACGCCGAAGGAGCTGGAATGGATTGGGGACTTACACCACGAGAAAAGTACGGTCTTCCGAAGATCAAGGATCGTTTCTCCGAGGACAAAGAAAAGGCTCAGATTGCAAAACTCGGTCAAGACTATGGAATCCTACACGAAATCATGGGCGTATGCAAGTTTCCTATCTACTGCGGCTGCACACTTGAACATTACGCACGATTATACTCCACAGCCACCGGTTGGTCAATGTCAGACTTTGACATGCTGACCATGGGAGAGCGAGTATTCAACCTTCAAAGATGCATCAATGTTCGAGAGGGAATCGCAAGAAAAGATGACATGATTCCCTTCGGACTGACACAGCCTGCAACCAGTGGGTCAGCAAAAGGAGTAGCTGTAACCAACTACGAAGCCATGCTTGATGAATACTACAAACTCAGAGACTGGAATAGAAACGGAATACCGAAAAAAGAAAAATTGGAGAAACTAGGCCTGGACATGTGCGTTGAACCCATACTCCAATATCTTGAGAAAGAAGAATGATCAAGTCCCCTCAAGAACTATCTACCGCAGTTGACATCAGAAAATTCACAGGTTCTCTTCTCCGACTTGTCAAGCCCACAGTGACAATTCCAAGAATCCATCCAAAAACGAAACCATATGGAACGAAGGCACAGATAATAGCTATTCCGACAACCACCAAGAATTCTCTTCCCTTCTTCATGTCTCGAATTGTCGATGCGAGCTCAAGCGCAGCGAACAGGAGTATCACCCCAAGGATGGGCAAAGGAAACTGGTTCAAGATCGTTGCCAGAGTGTTTCCGTAGAATAATCCGAATGAAAGGAGTAGAACTCCTATCAAAGCCGGAGCCGCAGCTGTTCTCGCTCCAAACCTATAATGCGCGGCGAGACCCCCGGCACCATGGCACATTGGAATACCACCTACGAGTGATGAAAAAAGATTCATACTTCCCAGTGTTAGTCCCAGCCTTCTAACAGTCGCCCTATTCCTTTTAGGAAACAGTGACTCAGCCAATGAGTTTGTAGCCAAAATCGAGTTACCAATCGTCAGCGGGATTTGTGGCAGTGTCAATGTCAGTAGCCCGGCGAGAACACCATCAGGCGTGATTGACAAATGGAATGTTGGGAGACTAGGTTGAAGCGATATCAACTTCAATGGTTGACCAAAAGTTGCGAGTCCTATCCCGATCGGCGCAACAATTAGCAGTGAAGGAATTTTTCTATTGTCGAAAAGAACCAATACAATTGCAAAGCAGATAGTTGCGAGGGCCAAATAGGGGACATTCACTCCAGCTAGGTCAATGACTCCCGACCTCCACATGAATCGGGTAGCTGTAATCATCAGCGTCAATGCCAGTCCAAACTGGATTCCACGGACAGCGACTCGTGGAGTGATTTTGGCGAACCATTCGAGAGAGCCAGTCACCGCTAGCAAAAACATCAGAACCCCAATCATCAAGCCCGAACCAGCTATCGTAGCCGCCGTGGCTCCTCCGGCGATAGCCAATGCCGCAATTGCTTTCATCGGCTGAACCGGCATCGGCATTCTGTATATCAAGGCAGAGATGAGATAGCATATTCCAAAAGCAATCATGACATTACCTGCCTCCAATTGGCCTGCAACAATAACGCCAACTGTTAGTGGAATGAATGTTCCAAGATCACCAAACGCTCCCGCAACATCATTACGGTTCGGTAGGAAGTGTTTGAATGCCATACACCAGATCTCCGCCTTTCAATTCTTCGGAAAATGCATTATTTCGATGAGCCTTTCGGGAAGTTACACTTAAGTTGAATTGTAACATAGAGCGCTTACGACGTAAGCAGAAGAGATTTGCTAAGCTGACTGACCGCTAATATGCTCTTCTCAAGCTGCAGTCAATCCTTAAATGTCTGCTAGATCGTCTCAAACATGATTCTTTTGAAGCAGCCATTCTCATACGTCTCCATTCCAGAAGCTTGGCAGATGATGTCAAAGGCCAACGTTCCATTGCTGGAGTCTGAAATCGTCTCGATCGGAAGAGCATGCGGCAGGATATCTACTAGAGACGTTGTTTCACAAGTTAGTATTCCACGCCAAGACGTCTCTCATTATGATGGTTATGCAATTAGATCGATCGACACCATCACGACGAATGCCGCACCGATTACACTAAAGGTGGTTGGCAGAATCTATCCAGGAGAACAAAGCAAGCTGAATATTCGACAAGGGGAAGCATGTTATGTTGCAACTGGCGCTTCTCTGCCAGCTGGCGCAGACACGGTTTTGGCAGTTGAAATGGCCAAACAGATCAGCAGTGATCTGATCGAGGTGCGGAAGAGAATCCGTCCAGGTGAACACGTTGTTGCAGCCGCTAGCGACATCAAAACAGGGGATATAGTGATTCATCAAGGGAAGACCATCAGCTCAAGAGATGAAATTCTTCTGGCGATGTTGAATATTCGGGAGATAGAAGTCTTGACGAAGCCTGTGGTCGCACTACTAGCGGTTGGGGATGAACTTGTCGGTAAAGTGAGCACTCATACACTCTTGTTGTCGCGATGGATTGAAATCAATGGCGGAGTGGCCTCGGATCTGGGAGTGGTTGCAGACAACATCTCTGAAATCAGAAAGAGATTGACAGAGGTCAATGCTCATCTTGTTGTAACTGTTGGTGGTTCCTCGATGGGTGAAAAGGATCGTGTGGCAGACGCTCTCACCTCTTATGGAGACATCGGTCGAGTATTATTTCATGGTATTAAGATTAAGCCGGGAAGAGTCTCAGGTATGGGAGTAATCGACGATAAGCCAATCGTAATGCTCCCCGGACTGATTCAATCGACAGTGGTTGGATTTCACATCCTGGTGCTTCCCTTGCTCCAAAAGATGAGAGGTCTGCCGCCGACAAGTGCGTGGAAGACCGTAGCGGCCAAAGTGGCAAGAACAATTGAATTTCGGTCTTTTGTACCATTCAAGAAAGTCGTGTTTGTGACTCTGAAAAGAACTTCCGAAGGCTTTGAAGCTCATCCAATCCTAGGCGAGTCGCTTTTTTTCAGCACGATAGCCAGAGCGGATGGCATGATCCTAATCGAAGAAGACAAGACACGAATCGAAGAAGATGAGATAGTGGAAACTCATCTCTTGCCCTCCTAGCAAACTAGATCTAGAGAGATTCTAATCGATAGGATTATGGTCGTTCTGTGTTGAACGCTTAAATTCCCGCCGAGAAACCCATGTTACTTGATTTGAATGCTGGGCAAGAGAGTCAAAGAGGTATTTCTAATTCAATCTTTTCGGCGACTCAGCGATAGTATTGCCTTTTCCAACCAGTGTATTCAAAATGGCTACAGGCCCATTGTTGTGCTCCCTTACGATGAGGCCCGCTTAAGTCCCGAGCTTCTAGAAACAAATGTAGAGGTTCTACTGACCAATCCAGGACAGGGCTATGAATCTGCGCAGATGATTCGCGACGTGTTGTGTAGACAAGAGGGCTGGAACACTCCTGAGCCAGTGAGAAAGACGTATCGTATTCAAGAAGATGTTATTGGATTCT
>CAZJUU010000162.1:0-4298 GCA_964549295.1 uncultured Candidatus Bathyarchaeia archaeon | reverse complement strand
CTTGGTCTTCCCGCGGAAAATCCTTGCCAAGTCTGTAATCGTACTTCCCCGGTGAGACACTCACGGCATCCGAAGCGGCTGCTGCCGGCAATATCGACTGCGCGAAAATGAGAAAGACAATGAGTTGTGGAGCGATCCATCTCTTTTCGATAGTCAAGAACTGTGTTCCTCTTGCAGAGGCGGTGAGTTCTTCGAGCACGTTCAGGCGTGGCTGGTTTCCAATCCTACGTTGTTCTTGGATGATCGGCGCTTCATCAATAGTACGACTATAACAACTACTGCAAGCGCTCCCACGATGACGTAGGGTAAATTGCCTCTGATAAGATCTATTACTGTCTGTTGGGTGCTCTTGGGCGATCCCTCTTGACGTGGGGCGATGTTGACTGTGACTTCCTTTTCAAAAGTGTGTACGATTGATTCTTCATCCTCGTACTGCACCTTCAGGCTTAGAGCATGACTTCCTTCTCCCGCCCACTGTTTCACGGATGCTTCCAAGGTGAATGGAGTTGGATCGTCGGGATCAATCTTTCCTAAATAGCTGTAACTACTGGGTTTCAAAGTCAATATTGGGTTGGGAAGTAGTGTGACGCTTGCAAACTTGGCCGGCACGTTTCCCGTGTTCAGCAGGCTTGCGGTGATTGACAAGACGGACCCGGCACTCACGGGTTCTGGCTCGACGGTGAAATCGTAGACAGTCATCTCTATGCGTCCTTTCGCATAGAACCCGATTGTGTGGCTTTCGGAATACGCCGAGACGTAACCCAGTCGCTTGTATCCAATCGCAATGCTTGCCGTGTATGCGTTGCCTGCAGCTTCTTTTGGAGTGAATATTGTGGGTCTGATTGTGAGGTTTTCGCCCTTTTCTATCTTCTGAAACTTCCAGTCGCTTGTGCCAATTACTGTAGGCGAGACTGCTGCAGTCTGTGATTGCGAGAAACTAATCTCAACTCTCACATCGTACACAGTTTCAAAGTCGTTCAGGATGGCTACGAGCACCGGTGTATTGTATCCCGCCCTAAGGGTCGTGGGAAATGCAGCGACTGTCAGGTTGCTTGTTTGACATACACTACTAACCATCGCATGAGAAAGGCTCGCTGCAAGTGCCAAAAGAACCAGCATCTTCTTCATGGATCTCGTCAAGTCACATTCACCTATTTTCATTCTCATTCCTTTCTCAAAGCTGCTATCGGACTGAGCTTGGCGGCTCTCCACGCAGGATAAAGACCTGCCGCGATGCTCAAGATGGATGCAAGGAGGAATATCTCAAGGAGATCGGTGGGCGAAAACGAAGGGGATATTGAGAAGCCACCTGGTGTGAAAGACATGATTTGGATTAGTGCATAGGCTCCAATAGCGCCCAAGGACAACCCCAGTAGTCCACCCATGATCCCTATCCCCATGGACTCTGTAAGAAACATCAAGAGAACTGTTCCATTATCGCACCCCAAGGCCTTCAACAATCCTATCTCTCGAGTCCGTTCCATAACCGATGTGTAGAGCGTTGTCACTATTCCAACAGCTCCAACAAACATGGAGACGACGGCGATAGCAGAAATGAAAGAAATGATGCTTCCCATAACGTCCTGTATGGTCTGCATCAATGATTTGGGCGAGGTTACACCGATATTCTTTCCATAGATCTGTTTGACCCTTGCTTCGACTTCATCGTTTACTTCTGGACTCTTTGTGATCCCGTAGATGCCGTCATAGACCATGCCCTTGTCGAATATAGCGTTGGCTGCTGGTGGAGAGATGAAGGCCTGGCTGTCTATCTGCATGCTTCCGAGCTCTTTGATTATACCTCTCACCTGGAAACTTTTCTTATCTGTCACGGTCTTTTCTCTTCCCCCGACAGTCTCGATTTTCGCAAATTCGACAGATACTGTCTGTCCTCTTTTCACGAACGGCCCGTCGAGATCTGAAGGATACGCAATACCATGGCCTAGCAAGATTCCAACAGAGTCTTGAACAGAGACGAATGCCCCCGACTCAAGGCTGATCTTCGGGCTGATGTACTCCAATTTGTCTTGATCAATGCCCGTTATCCCGACTGTCCTCGTCTTACTTCCAGATCTCAATATTGCAGTGCCTGAGAAATAGGGAACGGCGTACTTCACTCCATAAATCCGTTCGATGGTTCGAACTGTCTGAGAGGTAAACTTCATCTTGACGGCCTGATTCATGTTCATGTCGTGGGACCCTGGTCCCATTGTTTCTTGAGAGGGAGAGATCATGAGGACATTCGCGCCCAAGGTTCCAAGTTGTTCATTGACGAAGTTGTTCATGCCGCCGCCAAGTCCGCTCACCGATGTCATCAATGCACCTCCTATGACTACCATGAGTATGGTGAGTCCTGACCTCAGCTTTCTTTCCATCAGGGCCTCAAAGGATAGCCAGATCAACTCAAACGGGTTCATCTCGCAAGCACCATCGAAGTCAATTTGCCTAGGAGTCTTTCCTAGATGTTGGGTTGGGCATCTTGTTGATTTGCTTCTGGTGGAGTGAGCCAAGAAGCTCCAATTGTCTCTTTCTCGATAACGCCATCTCTCATATGAAACACCCTCTGCGTGCTATCCGCCATCTCAAGATTGTGTGTAACGATCACAACGGTCGCCTTTCTTTCGTTGTTTATTCTCAGGAGAATATCCCTTATGTCGCCCCCGGTCTTGGAGTCTAGATTTCCTGTGGGTTCGTCTGCTAGGATGAATGCTGGATCATTGATTAGCGCCCTAGATATTGCCACTCTCTGCTGTTCTCCTCCGCTAAGCGCATTCGGTTTTCGATTGGCCTTGTCCCCCAGGCCCACAACCTCTAACAACCCTTGAACGCGCATTCTTCTGGTCTTCCTGGGGACGTCTTTGACTATTGCAGGCAGTTCTACATTCTTTGCCACAGTAGACCTGTTTACGAGATTGTATGATTGAAAGACGAAGCCGATCTCTCTGTTCCGAAATCTGGACAGTGCACTATCTCTGAGACGGTTCACTTCTATTCCGTCAACAACTATCTTTCCGCTCGTCGGTCTATCCAATGCCCCTAGCATGTTCAACAGAGTAGATTTGCCGCTGCCGGATGGCCCAACAATCGAGACTATCTCCCCACGTTTGACTTTCAGATTTACTCCACGCAGAGCTTGGACTTTTACTGTTCCCATAGCATAGGTTTTCATGAGATCCGTCAACTCAATGGCAAACTCACTTCGTTCACTCTTCATTTCGAGGGCACCGAAATCATTCTACGGCATCTATATCGATACGATATACCTGTCGTACGAGAGCTAGGTATTTGAGTATATCGGATCGATAGCGCGATTCTCCACCAAAGCATATGGCACGACCCTGAATCGAAGATGAAGTGTGCCTACCTGAAAGGAAGAAACGTTGTGAAGCTCAAGATGAGAATTCGGGATGTTCTCAATTGAATCGACTGACTCACTACGGGGTGGAAGATCGAAATATGGCTTCGAATCCACGGGCTGGAAGACATCAGATTCTCGTCGCATCGGGCATTCATCCAATGCAGCGACTACGAGCGACTGAAGATCCCAGACTATGAAAGTACTGCAGCAGAACCCTTCGCAACGTGCAAATTGCCACGGTATGACTTAAATCGATGGCTGAGCCGAGATAGGTGAAAGGGATCAACTGTGGCCAGAAGACTGCATCCGAGCCCCTACGAGATAATGTTCTTTCTAACCATGAGAGACGGGCCCACATACGGCTACGAACTCGCCGATCACTTCAGGAAGATGACCGGTGGGCACATTGAAGTAAGCTACGGGACAATCTACCCCTTCTTGCGTCGAATGGGGCAGAGAGGGTTCGTGAGATCCAGAAAAGACAAGAAAACGGGCAGAGTGTATTATGAGCCAACCAAACGGGGCAAAGAAGTCTTGGCAAGACTATCCAAAGAGATTATGGAAACTAAGGAAGAAGCGGGGGAGCACATACTAGGCGTCATGTCAATATACACCCAGCTCTTTGGGCGAAAAGCCCTCAATAGCCTTCTGAAACGCATTCGATGAATCATGATCGAGCACAAGACCGCATACTGGAAATGGCCGGCCCGCGGGGACTCGCATTCCTGTTCCTAAGATTCTTCTCTCAAATCATGCAGAACTATCGCGCGAACTGAAGTGAGATCTTGACCATGCTTCATTCTACTCGGAGACAGTTGAACTTGAACTTCATCTGCCCGATGGGACTCAAAGCGTTTTTGTAGCTAGAAATGGCCGCAGAATTGGTGCGGGGGGTGGGATTCGAACCCACGAAGGCCTTTGCCACAGGGTCCTAAGCTTT
>CAZJUU010000161.1:0-4298 GCA_964549295.1 uncultured Candidatus Bathyarchaeia archaeon | reverse complement strand
TCTCAAGCTGCTGCGACTGCTTTGCTCATCGTAATCCCATTGATTGGGAGCTACGTGATTGTTGGATTCATCTACGTTGTTAGAGGTCTCTTGATGAATATGGTTGGACCGTTGATTGATTCATTTGTTCTGGGGTTAGGTGACTCTGAGGAGCGTGCAACACTCTCTGGAGTAATGGCAGTTTCATGGAATGCCCCAAACTCGGCAACTCCAACCTTTGGAGGTTATCTGATGCAAAACGTTTCTCTGTCGGCGCCCTTCTATCTTTGTGGATTACTCTACAGCTCAGCCATAGTGTTGTTCTATCTCTTCTTTCATGGAGACGAAAAACAATTTCAGTTCGTTCGGGCCTCCAGAGACGTCAATTACGTCTGAATGTTGGAACTACGTCCTGCACAAACGTGAGAAACGAGCCCTAAGATTTTAGGAATTCCTTCGGGACGTGTATGGCGAATTTGCAGAGAAGATCTCCTTTTAGAACAGTCTCAATCACATCTGCTTTGACGGGCTGGTTGAAAATGACGTCCCAAGGACGCTTCTCAAAGCCAGCACTGCAGTAGCAGAAGTTGGGAGAGACTCTTACATTGGACAATATGGACTCGCGTACCCAGGGGCAATGGCAGTAGTAGTACCTCTTTTTCCTCTCATCTCTTTCGTGAAGATATTTCTTTGCCATGTACGGAATCTTCGTGACATAGATTAGGCTTCCATTCCTGACACCGTTCTGACACGTCGGCGTTCTGCGTACGTATTCCAGAACTTCTTCATCGATTTCCTGAGTATAGTATAATGTATTCTTTTTGGCGTGCTTCTCAAGTAGGTCGACATACTCCTCATGTCTTTTTTCGAGGAAGTCATCTATGCCATTGGAGGCAAGGAATTTTTGTCTTTCTGACACAAACTCCTCCTTCGGAGTTGCGTGAGGACCGCTCAAGAGAACTTCTCTGCATTTTCTTTCCCCAAGCTTTGCTTCAAGTCTCTCCATTATCACCTTCGTCGTTTTCGGCTTCTCTTTGGGATGCGTGCCTAGAGGGGGGAGGTTGATTCCACGGAGTATTTCACTAAACACACCCTCGTCAACGGTGTGTCTCAAAGTTTCCGAGAGGTTGTCAAAAACGTCGCTGCCATCTACTAGCTCCAACAAGGCAACTTCTACTTCTCTGTTGTCTGTGAAACGGCTGTACCTTAGGAGCGCCAGAAAATTCTCTAACGTGTTCTCTCCGTTAGTCATCAACTGCACAGAGAAATTCTGTAAGTCTCTCGATGTTGCATTCCTGAAATCCCGTTTCGCATCTTTCTTCCTTAGAAAAGACTCGAACTCTGCGACAGTTGCAAGGTGTGATCGAATCGTCTCTTCATCCAGCCTCTCACATCTCTGACTTCTTTGTGCGAAATCCCGAAATCCTTTTTCGTCCATTTCTTCTGCTCTCCTCTTTACACACAAATTGTGGCACACTGCTTGAAGACTATATTTTCGATCTTACTTCGATCATCGTCAGAATATTCTGCTACGAATTCACCACAGTACGTCATGGCATGAAGCTCTTGGAGTGTAGAGATTCTGACGGCAAGTATTATGGGTAACTCCGTAGACCTTCGCATTCTAGTATCTCACAATATCGGCGCACCGTCCAAAATTTCCTATTGATTTCGTGTGCGTTATCCTTTGGTGCGCACACACAAGACTACCTTGGCCAACGGTTCGGCGCAAAGTACACACAGCGACTAGTCGTGACTACGCCGTTTCCTAGCTTTGTAGCCGATCAACTCAATCCAATTTCCATCAGGATCTCTGACGAAGCCCAGCCTGTACTTGCCCGCTGAGAAAGGTCTAGTGGCTTCCTTCGCGCCTTTTCTAACTAACTCGTTGTAAGTTTTGTCAACGTCTGTGACCCAGAATCCTACGTGATCTAGCTCTGATCCAGAACGATATTTCTCGTAGAACTTGCTTCGGCGAGGATAGTAGTTCAATTCTAATCCTCTTCCCAGGCTCACCCATGGTATCCGCTTAATCCGACCTGGGCTCCGCAAATAGGCAAATACACCGCCGTGTGGCATCCGAAGTTTATGATCCTGTTTCATACCCATGACCTGCTTGTAGAATCGCAACGATCGGTTAAGATCACGAACACGAATTCCCGTGTAAATGTATTTCATAAGACTCTACGTAAATTAGGACAGCGCCAAGTAATAACTCCAGCAGATTAGTCTTTTTGGCCACCATAATTTGAACTGTCATTTTGTGTGTGCGCACCATTCTAGCCACTACCTGCTTGAAACCCAACCGTTTTGTTCATGCCTTGCGAAATCTCTCTTGTGGTGCCGCGTTTCCCACTTCACAAGGCTTGTCGCTTCCTTAATGTCTTCCGCGATCATTCTCTTTTTGCTCTTCTCTACAAAGCTTGGGCAAGAACTGGCTACAATTTATGCTGAATAGTTGCTTGGAATTGATTGCTAATCTAAATGCTAATCTATCCCTATACAGAGCACCAAATCTTTCTTTGTGCTGTACTGCTTGGTACGGACCAAAGGTATTCACACGCAGAAGATTACTTTGACATGAGAAATGGTTTCAGTTCTAGGCGGTCCTATCATGATGCACAGCCATAGTTACCTTTTGTGAAAGTCGGATTTCGAGCAAAGAAGTTGAGAACCATAGCACAAGCATTAAAGGTCCAGATAATTCAATACTCAACATGACAATCTGAATGTGAGAGAATGCGAGTGCAGGGTTCCAAAACAAGCTCAGTAGTCGAGATGTTGCAGAAAACGTCTCTCTGGTCAAGTCTTAGCGAGAAAGAATTGAAGGTTATTGCAGAGGAATCAAGAGAGCTCAAGTTCGATAGGGGTCATGTTATCGTTGAGAAAGGCTCAACAGGTGTTGGATTCTTTCTTATAGTGGAAGGCATGGTGGAGGTTCGGTCCGAAGGCAGAGTCTTATCCAAACTCGGACCTGGCCAGTTTTTCGGTGAGATGTCGCTTTTGGACGATAAGCCCCGATCAGCTGATGTCGTTGCAGTTGAACCGTCCAGATGCTTGGGCTTGACCACATGGTCATTTAGTGGCATAGTATCTCATCATCCCAAGATAGCATTGAAAGTTATGCAAGAACTCATTCGCCGGTTACGCGAGACTGATCAAGCGCTTAGTGAGTAGTACACTCTCATAGAAACACAAACGACTCAAAGAATAGCAGATATTGCCTAAACGACATGCAAAAGAACAATCCGCGATAACTAGAATAGATCTTATTCATACATGTGCGCAGCCTGAGATCCACACAACTATTCTTGCGTGAGACCGAATGAGCCTACGGTTTTCTTCATCAAGTCGTCGAACCGCGGATCAGAAGTGATCTCGTCAAAGATTGGATTGAGTTTGACCAGGAAGGGAGTAACTGTGCGGGCTTCGAAGGCTCTCTCAAGCCATTCGAAAGCTCGATCTTTGTTACCCAGCTTCAAATGAATGAGCGCTAGTGCCGGAGAGTTCACGTCTTCAACACGCTCATGAGCAGAAGCCTCCTCGCATTCACAGAGAATCTTCTTCGCTTCTTCAATTCGACCCGCCATCGCATAGACACGCCCGAACTCTGCTTTCGCAGCGGTCGAGATTGGCTGGTAATGGGGGAGCACCCACTCCAGTTCCGCCAGCGCTTCCTTGAACATTGATTTGGCCAAGTAGACATCAATACGGGTGGCATGTGCTGGCACAAAACTCGGATCAAGCTCCAACGCTCTGTCATACTCTTCTAACGCGCTGTCATACTTCCTTGCATGTAAGTAGCAAATTGCCGCATAAACATGCATCATTGGCGAAAGAGGGTCAAGTTCTTCCGCGATCTTCATTTCGCTTAATGCCTCATCCAAGCGTCCAAGGTATGCAAGATGGATGGAGTACCAATGGTGCGCCGTCGCATAGTTGGGGTTAATTTTCAGAGCCTTGGTAAACTCCTCTTCAGCTCTGGGCCAATCCCATTCTGCGCTCAAGATATTGGCGAGTGAGGTGTGAGCTTCAGCTAATGTCTCGTCAAGTTCGAGCGCTTTTCTCGCCGCCTCTATGGATTTTGGATGGCCCTCGCTTGGCGGAAGATGGCCATGATCTACAAGTACGATGTAACTGTCTGCTAGCCCTGCGTAGGGAAGAGCAAACCCAGGGTCTCTCCATATCGCTTCCTCAAAATACTTGATTCCCTTCTCGAGAGAATCCCTAGATCTTTTGTTCCAGAGGTATCTACCTTTCAGGTAGAGCGTGTAGGCACTGATGTCTCCGGTAGGCTTCTTCTCAATCTGTTGCTTTTC
>CAZJUU010000160.1:0-4454 GCA_964549295.1 uncultured Candidatus Bathyarchaeia archaeon | reverse complement strand
TCCGGCATTGCTGGTTTCCGCAACTACCTTGCACTGACCAGTTTGTACCATTCTCTCCGCTGTGGCGCCATGACTAATCTCAACCTCTTTCTGCCCCACAATTCTTCCAAATCCTTGAATAATTTCAATACCATAACTCTCTAGGAGACGCCTAGTGCTCTTGACGATTCTTTCGACCACTGTGCGTTTCGTTTCAATGAGGTCTCTCAACTTGATCTGCGGTTTCGCGTCACCACGTTGCATTCCAATATTTCCGAGTTTCGTTAGGAACTTGGTGCGTTCTATCAGGATCTTTGTCGGTACACATCCCCTGTTTAGACATGTACCACCAATCATTTCGTTCTCAACAATTGTGACTTTTGCATCTAGTTGAGCTGCCCTAATTCCTGCCACATACCCCGCGGGACCGCCCCCAATAATTAGGACGTCGACAGTGGACAAATCCATCAGCTCACGAGAAGAAGCTATCCAAGCACGCTCTCTGGATTCTCAAATGTTTCCTTCACTTTCTGCAGGAACCGTGCCGCATGAGCACCATCAACTATTCTATGATCAAAGGACAGGCTGAGGGTTGCAATTGGACGAATAACAACCTGATCGTTCTCCACCCAAGGCTTGCGCAGCATTTTGCCGATTCCCAACAAAGCGCATTGTGGCGGGTTTATTACCGGTGTGAAAACTTCAACGTCATAGATTCCAAGATTACTAATGGTAAAAGTGCCGCCGGTCACATCGTCCACCGTGAGTTCTTGTCTTCTGGCTTTGTCGACCTTTTCTTTCAGGGTTAAAGTGATTTCACCAAGCGTCTTGTTATCTGCGTTATGCACGACAGGGACTATCAGAGAATCCTCGAGTGCCACTGCAACACCGATATTGATGTCTGCGAATATCTTGATTTTGTCATCTTCAAGGGTTGAATTTAACATGGGAAACTCTTTCAAAACTAATGCCACAATTCTTGTCATAATGTCCGTGTAGGAGAGTTTCGTCCCAGTCTTGTTCTCAACTAGTGGTCCTAAGCGCTCTCTTGATTGAATCAGTTTCGTCATATCCGCGGATGTTGTGATTGTCACATGCACAGCCGCTAAATGGCTTTGGGAGAGTCTTTCAGCGATTACTTTTCTTAGAACGCTCAACTCTCTTGTTTCAGCAATCTTGATAGGTTCGATCTGTTTCTTCTCAACTTCCCTTAGGATGTCTTCCTTCACTATTCTCCCGTCTGGCCCCGTCCCCGTGACTTTTGCAATGTCGATTCCATGTTTTTCCGCAAGTCTACGCGCGACTGGAGATACCTTCTCTCTTGTGTCTGGCCTCGCTTGAACCTCAACTTTCCTAGGTTGCTCGATAGTCTGAACCGCGACGCTCGCTGGAGTTATCTCCCCCACCTCCTCTGTCATGGCCTCACCGGGAGCCGTCATTATGGCTACGACCCCTGCAACTGGAACAACAGCACCTGATGGTGCAACTATCTTTCGCAACACTCCTGAGTCATGTGCCTTCACAACGGATTGTATCTTCTCCGTCTCAATTTCAAAAAGGTCGTCACCCTTCTCAACAGTGTCGCCCTCTTTCTTCAGCCATTTCGTAATTCTTCCTTTACTCATTGTTATTGCCAGTTTCGGCATTACAACCTTGATTGCCAAAGGGCGTCCTCCACTACATTCTCCAAAGGAATTGTCTTGTCATGAAATGAACGAATCGAACTGCATAGAGTTGATGAGGCTTTTTATGTTTTCGAGTCAGATGTCTCAAGGTTTTTTCTAACACAAATAAGAAGGCTTAAGTCTCCTGTAAACGGATTAGACGAAAGACGGAGAAGATTCGATTGGTTCTTTCGAAAGACAGACTCGTTGAAATGTACAGGACGATGTACACGATAAGAAACTTCGAACAATTGGTTGACGAACTCTATGGAAGAGCGAAGTTGTTCGGTACAACACACTTGTACATTGGCGAAGAAGCTGTGGCTGTTGGAATGTGCAGCAATCTGCGCAAGGACGACTACGTATTCAGCAGTCACCGAGGACATGGACACTGCATAGCGAAAGGGGCGGAAGTGAAGAAGATATTAGCAGAATTGTTTGGCAAAAGCACGGGTGTCTGCAAAGGAAAGGGTGGTTCTATGCATGTGGCAGACGCCTCGATTGGCATGTTGGGAGCCTCTGGAATCGTTGGAGGAGGTATTCCATTGGCAACCGGAGCTGCTCTGTCTGCAAAGTATCGGGGAACTGACCAAGTGGCCGTTGCATTTTTCGGAGATGGCGCCTCCAACCAAGGATCATTTCATGAGTCGCTTAATCTTGCATCAATATGGGATCTACCAGCTATCTACGTCTGCGAAAACAATCAATACGCTGAATCAACACACATATCGAAAGCGACACGGGTAAAGAACATTGCCGACAGAGCCGCATCCTATGGAATGCCAGGTGTGATAGTGGACGGTATGGATGTATTAGCTGTGTACGAGGCCGGAAAGAAAGCAGTAGCAAGGGCGAGGCAGGGTAAGGGACCCATTTTGATTGAGTGCAAGACATACAGATATCAGGGGCATGAGATGGGCGATCCTCAGCATACGTACAGAAACGAAAAAGAAGTTGGCGAATGGAAGAAGAAAGATGCGATTCTTCGCCTAAGGAAGATGCTAATCAGCAAGAGAATATCATCATTGAAAGAGATTGAAGCCGTTGAGCAGAACGTGAAGAAAGAATTGGAAGAAGCGCTCAAGTTCGCTGAGGGAAGCCCCGACCCAGATCCTGAAGAAGCCCTAAAAGACGTATTCGTAAGTCCGTACTTCTGAGAAAGGTGAATCAAATGAGCCAAAGTCCTAGAGAGATTACATTCAGAGAAGCAGTCACTGAAGCCCTAGCGCAAGAGATGCAAAGGAACAAGAACGTATTCTTAATGGGCGAAGACCTTCAGGTATTCTTCGGCGGCGGCCCCATGGGCGTCACTCCAAAAGAAAAGTTCGTAGATCAGTTTGGAGCCGAAAGGGTAAGGGATACACCGATATCTGAAGCGGCGTTCGTCGGAGCTGGAGCAGGCGCAGCCGCGACTGGATTGAAACCAGTGGCTGAAATTATGTGCGTTGACTTCTTTGGCGTCGCAATGGATCAGATATACAATCAGGCGGCGAAGCTAAGATACATGTTTGGAGGACAAGTGAAAGTTCCGCTGGTGATACGGACCACTATTGGTGCGGGAATTTCATTCGCCGCGCATCACTCTCAATGTCTCTACAGCATCTTCGCGCATGTTCCTGGACTCAAAGTGGTCGTACCGTCCACGCCGTACGATGCAAAGGGACTTCTCACCGCAGCCATTAGGGATGATGATCCAGTCATGTTCTTTGAGCATAAGGTGCTTTACCCAGTGAAAGGCCCGGTCCCGGAAGGTGAATTGGTAATACCGTTTGGCAAAGCAGACATCAAGAGATCTGGCAAGGATGTGACCATCGTCGCCACAGCGATGATGGTACACAAGGCACTTGAAGCTGCAGGCATACTCGAAAACGAAGGAATTCAAGCCGAAATACTAGACCCACGGACGATTGTACCTCTCGACAAGAAGGCTATCATAGAATCTGTGAACAAGACTGGCAGGCTTGTCATTGTAGACGAGGACTACGAACGATGTGGATTCGCATCTGAGGTGTCAGCCATAGCTGCGGATGAATGCTTCGATTACCTAGATGCGCCGATAAAACGGTTGGCCACGCCGAATGTTCCAATTCCATACTCGCCAATACTTGAGAAACATGTAATTCCTGACGAAAACAAGATCTGCAAGGCAGTGAAAGAAATCATACGATAAAGTCGCTCGTACAGATGCTTGGGCAATGGCGCGTGTAACGGACGCGTTGCCTTCAAATCTTTTTCTTTGGTCCATCAAGTCAGCTTCAGCGGGTAGCCGCCATATTTGGCAAAAGCCTCGTACATAGCAATCGTGTTGGATAAGGGAACGTTTTCTCCGATCTCCCCAGATAGTATGAGCCCTCCATTTGATCTGCCAAAGGCACTCACGATCTCTCTTACATGCTCAGCCACTTGTTTCTGAGTTCCGAATGGCAGGATATGTTGACAATCAATATCGCTTCTGAAACATGTCTTCCCTCCAAAGAGTGCCCCGAGGTTTGGAATGCCCATTATCGTCATCTGAACGTTCAGAACATCAGTTCCCATCTCAATCAGATCATCAAGAACTTCACTAATGTAACCATCGCTATGGAACTCAACGAACATATCGTGCTTATGCACTGCATCAAACATTTCTTGATATGAAGGTTTGAGGAAGTCACGGAAGACCCTCGGACTCACTGTTAGACCTCTTTGGTGGCCTAGGTCGTCTGCGAGAAGAACTTCATCAACTCCAACTTCTCCCCATCTTCTTATGCGCTTCAGATTGTAGTCCAAGATCCCTTCCGCGAGTTTCTTAAGTTGCTTAGGCTTTTTGAT
>CAZJUU010000159.1:0-4464 GCA_964549295.1 uncultured Candidatus Bathyarchaeia archaeon | reverse complement strand
ACCCAGAGGTTACGTATCAATTGACAGTCTGTTGAAGAAACGCTCACCCTTCCGCAATGATTTCTTGCCGGTCTATGAGTCTCTGTTTTCGAGCTCAAAAAGAGGAAATGAAAACGATTGAGAACTTGCAGAACTGACAGATTAGCGCGCGTGCGCGCTTCATGGAGAAGTTCGAGGATTCACCGGAACTAGTCAATGGGAATGAGTGGAAGACGATATGTGCAGATGAATCACGATCTTACTCGTCTGAGCAAACACGAGATCGAATTGATGACGAAAGCTTTCAGCCAAAAGAGGCGCAGCACTGACAGAACCTCTAGAACCGACTTGCCTTGAATCCTAAATGGACCTTCGTCGAGGATGACCTACATAACCGCCCAAGATTAGGGTCTGAAGATCTTTCTCCAACTTCGAAAAGGTTCTTTCATCCTCTGGCGTAAGAAGGTTGTTCAACGCCAGAATTTTCCGGTTCTGCCTGAGCAGTTCCAGATACAGTGGCGTGAGCACTTCCTTCCAGTAGCCAGGAAGAATCTTGTAATTGTAAGGATTTGCCTCCATGCCGATGTCGACTTCAGCTGTCCACAGTCTTGTGCCCTTCATATGGAGCCACCCGATCAAAACAGCCAAGGGAACCCCGATCGCTGTCCCCAGAAGCGTGAACCCCCAAAAATGAGGAAACGCTTTCAGGAGATCGGGGATGTTCCTTATCGCAAGGTAGTATACGGAAACGAATGTCGACACATATCCTAGTAGGAAGGAGAAGTAGGTTGCGTATCCCAATCGAAAGTAGTACCACGCACGATAGAGCCATCGGGTGCTGACAAATCGCGATCTCATCTCTGCACTCTCCATTTGTCGTTGAGCAATCACACAGATGAGCTATTTGCGCCTTATGATACGTCACGATTTCTATGTGGAAGCACGCGTTTTTTCGGAATGAGGAGCCAGTTTGTCTCACTCGCATCGTTTAGCTTCATAAGCAAGAACATGTCGGACTTGCTGACAAGCCTCTTCCTTGTTCTTCTTGTCACTCGCAAGCACTACAAGACTTATTTCACCGTCATTGGCTTTCATTGCTGAGTCAAACATGAGAATTCTTGTTACAGGTGGTGCAGGTTTCATTGGCAGTCATCTGGTTGATTCACTGATCGAATCTAAGCATGATGTGATCGTCTTTGACAATCTGAGTTCTGGAGATATCAGCAATGTGAGCAAAGTGAGAGACCAGGAGAGGTTCAGGTTCATGCGGCGTGATCTCAAAGTCATGAGTGACATACAAGAGAATTTGAACAAGATTGACTTGATTTTCCATCTCGCAGCCAACCCTGAGGTTCGAGTTGGCGAGGTAGATCCATCTGTCCATTTCAACGAGAACATGGTCGCTACATTCAATCTGCTTGAAGGAATGAGAAGGAGTAGAAGCAATGGGAAGATTGTTTTCACATCAACCTCTACTATTTACGGTGAGGCCAAGGTTCTTCCGACACCAGAGGATTATGGAAGAGCACTGCCGATATCTACGTACGGTGCGTCAAAGCTTGGATGCGAAGCTTTGATTTCATCGTACAGCTATACATTCTGTATCAGGGGTCTAATCCTGCGCCTAGCCAACATCGTGGGGGCCAGATCAAAGCATGGCATTATCACTGATTTTATCCGAAAGCTGAAACAAAACCCACGTGAGCTTGAGATTCTCGGAAACGGCCATCAAGAAAAGTCCTACCTGCACGTTGAAGATTGTGTCTCAGCGATCAGAAGAGCAACCGATATTTTCCTGATAGATAATGAAAGAGTATGCGTTTACAACATTGGTTCCTTCGACACAATTTCAGTTGGAAGGATTGCGGAGATCGTGGTGGAAGAGATGGGCCTTACAAATGTGCACTTCAACTTCACAGGCGGCGTTGATGGCGGAAGAGGTTGGCTCGGTGATGTCAAGAACATGACCCTTGACATAACTAAGCTTACGTCAAGAGGATGGAAACCGAGGTACAATAGCGAAGAGTCAGTCAGACTTGCAGTTAGAGAGACCCTTCTAAACGAGCGTTATCCAATTAGTGAAAAAAGTCTTGACAAGAAAAGCCCGCTGCGGAAACCAAGTTCTGTGGAGCGTACCGAGTAATGCGCATAAGAGTGAGTAGAGCAATCATAGGGGCAATGCGACCGTATGTATGGAAAATGAGGAGAACGGCCGCAACAGGTTTGCGTTATGTCAAGAAAATAAACGAAAAGCGAAGAAGGCTGCTTTTCTATTCTCAGTTCATTAAGGAGGGTGATTTGTGTTTTGATGTCGGTGCCAATCTTGGAAATAGGACTGAAATCTTTGTTGAGTTGGGAGCTTATGTGGTAGCCATTGAACCTCAAGATGTCTGTATGGAAGAACTGCGAACGAAATACCGAGACAACGAGAGAGTGACATTGGTCCAGAAATCTGTTGGAGACAGAGAGGGAGAGGGAGAGATCGTTCTTTCTAGTGCTCATACACTTGCGTCTATGTCTAGAGAGTGGATAAGAAGCGTTAAAGCAAGCGGTAGGTTTCCCGACCACAAATGGGACAAAGTTGTGCGGGTTGAAGTCACCACTCTAGATAGACTAATTGAACAATACGGCAAGCCTGTCTTCTGTAAGATCGATGTCGAAGGCTTTGAGCTTCAGGCTCTGAAAGGTTTGTCTCACCCTATTGAGACAATCTCTTTTGAATTTGTTCCAGAATTCATTTCTTCAACCATAGATTGCATAAGGCATCTTTGCACGATTGGTAGGGTGCACTTCAACTATTCTGTCGGTGAATCAATGCACCTGGCGCTACCTGAGTTGGTAGGGCAGGAGGAAATTTGCAAACTGCTTTTATCTTTGCCAGACAGAAGAATCTTTGGAGACATATACGCACAGTTTTCTGAATAGCGCGCGATGGAACATCGCCAACTCTCAACTCGATATTACGATTTGCAATACAACCAAAGGAGCAAGGCCGTGGACCACGATGACTGTGAGTAGCGCAGATGGAATAGAGAAGTACTACGATAGCCTGTGGAATCGCAATATATATCGCTATCAAAGACTTACCCACGAAGAACTGGCGAGAGGACACTTCATCATTTCTGAGGTAAGGAAAATGAAACCCAAGTCAGGGAAAATGCATATTCTTGATGTAGGCTGTGGTAGAGGATGGCTTACCAATGCGTTGGCAAAATACGGAGAGGTTTTGGGTGTAGACCTGTCCATCAAAGCGGCAACAAGGGTGTACCCAAAACTGAAGTTTCTGAAAGCCAATTTCGTAACAGATCAGATTGATGGTATCTATGACGTGATCGTCGCTACCGAGATAATTGAGCATCTATCACTCAAGGACCAAGAGTCTTTCATGAAGAAATGCTATGAGTTGTTGGTGGACGGAGGGCATATCATACTCACGACTCCAAACACTGCAACTGTAAGCCTAAACGAAGCGAACAGCGAAGAGTGGCAACCCGAGGAAAACTGGATAACCCGACAACAACTATTTACACTCATGAGACCTTACTTTAAAATTGAATACGCTGGCTCGGTGCTCTTTTTCCCGAGATTTATCCGAAAAAGAAAGTGGTTAGCTTGGCGGTACGGTATTGTTCTGAATATGTTTCACAAAGTCATTCACAGACTGCTTGGATTCACTTTCTACGGAATGCAGTTAGCTGTTCTCGGCCGTCGCCTCTAAGAAGAAGGCCAATGTGCTATGCGTGATACATAGGAAATGCTTTGACCCATGCGTGGTTCCTAAATGAGGTCTTGATGAAAATTCTTGACGTCTGGTCAGGTCATGCCTGATCTGCTCAATCCTCAGTCAAACAGTATTGATTGCTGGTGGGACGTAACACAAATCTCTATGATTATGAACTGCGCTCGCGTACATGTAGCATCCTGACAGCTGAACTGTTCCTTCAAACCTTGATCGACCGGTGTGGCCTTGATACGCCATACTCGGGTGGAACCTATTGGTATCCTGCCGCTTGCCATAGCTTGATTGAGTTTGAAGCATCACGTCTATGACTGTTCGCGCGGAAATCCAATGCTTCTCCAGACCGACCGAACCCAATAGGAAATGATTCTTAAGACGTTAGGTAGCTGTAATCACCTGGCAGATAGATATGTGGAGTGATGCAAGAGTCCTGATTACCGGAGGGGCAGGGTTCATAGGTTCAAATCTCGTAAGGAGGCTTGTTGAGCTCGGAAGCAATGTCAGAATTGCAGACAATTTCTCAAGAGGAAGTATTCAGAATATTGAGCCTTTTCTTGACAAAGTCGAGATACACCGAGTTGACCTCACCAAATGGGAGAACTGTCTTGCCGCTGTCAAAGGAATGGAATACGTCTTCCATCTTGCCGCATCGGTGGGAGGCATCCATTACATAGGCAAAGAGAATGTTGAGGGCAGTACTCCAAGCGTGCTCATGAACACACTCATGCTCGAAGCGGCTAGAATGA
>CAZJUU010000158.1:0-4475 GCA_964549295.1 uncultured Candidatus Bathyarchaeia archaeon | reverse complement strand
CGACTATTTCAGAGTTGAGAGCTCCGCTGACAAAGGTTGGGCTTCTCTCAAATTCAGATACAAACCAATCAATGAGGTTCTGACCGCGAATCCAATGTTGAATAACGTTGAATTGAACATACTTTGCTACAATCGGCAATAGTTTCTCCTTGCAGAAAGGAAGCGATCGAAAGGCGAATTCCCTAAAGAATATCTGAAAAAGAGTCAGCGAAGCCCTGCGATTCTCTTGAAGACACATGTCCAGAGCATCAAAGAGATATGCTATGCCGGACACATCATGGATATCAGCCATCGAAAGCCTATCCATGATCTCAATGATCGTTTGCTTCTTTTCTTTGACGGACAGAGTGAAGATCTCAGCGGCCAAGCCATCTTTAGATTGTGTTCCAAAGGAATCTACTAGCTCTTGAACTGAAGGCTCTCTTGATGGGACTATTGGAACGCCATATTGTGCTATTGGACCCGGCGTATTAATTGCGTCAAGTAGTTCGTCCAAACCTTGACTGAAGCCCTTTCTGAAATCGGCATACTTTCTGTCTTGAAGCAGGACCGGAATCTCACAACCGTCAATCCGCACTGGGAGTATGAACATTGATTTCTTTCCTTCCAATGCCAGAGCCGCCGAGAGTTCCCTTTGCACCCATTGTGATTGGATCGAGTTCTTCGAGAGAATGATGACAAGAAAATCCCCTTGCTGAAGACCGGAACCTATTCTCTGACTGATGGAATCCCCAACTTTGATCTCCCATTCGTCATACCAGACTGCAAAACCTTCTTCCTTCAACGCCTCAGCGATCTTCTTGGAAATCTTATTGTCCCTAGAGGAATGAGCGATGAATATGTGAATAGCACTTAGCATGTTTTTCGCTGACTTCCGGCGACGTGGCATGACCACAACCTGAAAGCGGAGATCTTTCAGATTCTCCACGCTACCTAGGGATATAGCCATGTCGCAGAGCACGTGCCTCAGGCGCGCGCTACAGGGGAGTAGGTCCCCTATCACGACGTTTATGTCGATTCGGTCCGCGTAGGGCTTCAGAAAGAAAAAAGGTTAAGTCAAGTCGATCGATGAATGCGTCCTCAACCATATCATTGACGTGGTTCTTGGCGCAATCAAGACGAAGTGGTACTGGATGATGCAAGGCTACAACGAAGACCACGCGATCGGGAATGCCATGAAACACGGTATAGGTCAGCGTTCCGCCAGTGTGGGAGGTGGCTACGACCGGGAGACATGTGCCAGAATGCTCGGGGAGATGGCCGATATCTGGAACGCCTTTGCTGAGTTGCTATACCCATGTTGAAGATCAGGCTTGTTGAGTCAATCCAAAGAAGCAAATCGTGACGAGTCGAAGTGTCGGATGTCAGCAGTATTGTGTGACACGCTTGCGCTAGGTTCTTTTGGGAGCAGACGTTAGGATTTGAGAGGGGTGTGTCACACGAGAAGGCGTCGTTTTCGATTCAAGAAGAAAGACGACCCAGAGAGCCCTGTAGTGGATCGCATAAACCGATTGGCTGATGAAATCAACTCCGTTCTGAATACACACCAGAAGCAGAAGTACTTTGAGTGTACAGTGCTACTATACAGTTTCATTGAGAATCTTTTGAACTCACTACTGTTTGTAAACAGCTTCTGGGCTATACTCGGAAAGCCGGTGGAAATAAGAGACAGAGAGGTGCGGGATATGGAGCGCTATTTCCAACGCTTGTCATTCTACAATTCTGTGCAAATGGCCCTTTCGACGAAACTGATCGATCTTGCCTTGTATCGAAAAATCGAGAAGGCTAGGAGGGAGCGCAATGATGTGTTTCATCAGCTTTGGCTTTACGAGCAGCGAGGCAATGTCTCTATGTTGAGGAATAGGCTTGAGGCACTTGCTGAGATAACGAATGATTTGGTAACAGTCCTGAAAAGGGTGAACAGGAAGATTGGCGTGCCAGGGGTATACATGGCGCTACTCAGGTAGTTCCAATCTTGCCCTAGATGCGCCTTCTCTGCTTCTTGGCTCATGAAACAGAATCTATAATAAACATATGACCAAGAGTCAATTGTTGAGTTACAATGTCTAAGAGGAGTTCCCGCAAGCCAACAGACGAGTCTGTCGAACTGCTCAGAGACATGCTCATTATTCAGCTAGGTCTAGCAAAAGTTTCTCAAGAAAACATTAGGAAGATTGCTAGGTGCGACATGGCTCGCGTAAGTAGAATTGTGAAGCTGCTGAAATCCGAGCGCGTGAAAGAAGGGAGGAAATGACTAATGTCATCCAGATCACGGAAGCAAAGCGACAATCTAGAAGTAAAAGAAATCACAAAGAGGCTTGACGCCATCGCCAGCATCCTCTTGGAGTTCATGAATGTTGAAGGAAAGAAGCCCTCCATGAGGAAGCGGATCGAACTGCTTCACGCCTCTGGACTAAAGCCCACAGAAATTGCCCGAATCGTCAGGCGAACATCCATGTACGTGAACGTTGTTCTGAGCCAACGCAGGAAAGAATGAGAGAAGAGCATCAAGTAAATGATTAGATATTGGTAGCGTTTCCTAGTTGGCCGTCAGTAAACCCGAAGCAATCGGACCTCCGAGTCCTCCCAATCCATTGTTGGTGTTCATCAGTTGTGATTCACAGGAGTTTCCTAGTCTTAGAGATCGACTTCAGAAGGCAATCGACTCAGAATACATGTATAACGTGGTGCAGACTGATGAAAGAGACGAGCTTGTCCACCAAGGAGTAATCATGAGGGCTGTTGTGGTTGAACGAGAAAGTGATGAATCGTTTGACTTGGCCATGAAAAAGGGGATTGAGAGATCTCAGGTCTATGTGGGAATATTCGGCAAAGACTACTCGATTCCTACTCAGAAAGAGTATCATGCTGCACGACAGCGGGGGCTTCCGATTCTTATCTACTACTACACACAACCACCTCACACTGCAAAAGGCCTCCATACAAAGGTTACACGTTTTCTTGAGAAAGATGTCAAACCACAGTTACGCATCCGTGGCAACTATGGTAGAATCGAAGCCCACGACGATATGGAATTGGTAGATCTAATTCTAAACGATCTGGCCTGTAAGACCGTTGATCTGGCTCGAGAAGCGGTCTCTTTCAGGCGCATGCTCCTTGAGAAGGCTCCTGATGACGTGATCGCTGCTATACTGAGGGCCAGGAAGTCCATCTTCGAATAGAGCGCTAAGTCTTGAAAAGAGACTAAGGCTTGTTAATGTAAACATTAATGTTATCCTACCCTCTCGCACCACGTCGGTACGGAACATCCCGAGATGCCCTCTGACTTTTGCGAATATGCATGGAACACTAGTTTTCGAAGCGCTACTTCCTACGACTGCCGATTCTAGCTTCGGCACTATTATCTGTGCTTCTTGCGGGACTCACATTGGCTGTTACGGCAATCGCAATATCTGTTTCAACCCTCCTCAACATAGGGCAAAAGATGGCAGACAGGATCTTGCTAGGGTTGGGCACGGCTGGTCCGTTCTTCTAGGAGTGCATATCAGCTGAAGCATCTGTCCAGCATCAGAGCTAGCTCAATGCCCGCAAGTGTCTAGGCGTCCCAAGATACGTTCCATCAAGGAGATATAGCTCAGCGTTCTCGAAATCCACTGCTGAAGACCGCAGCACTGGACCTATGAGAGTTCTTCCTCTACTGCCTCCATCACCTCTTCGGTTGACCGATCTGCCCCCCAGATTTTCGTTGAATGATGGCATCACAATGCACTGCTGATCAACAAGATCGATACCGAATCGCTTCTTCACTTCTTCTCTGACCCGTTTTTGAGGATTGATCTTCATATGCTTCAGAAGGCTGTTCGCAAGTTTCATACTCTTCGATGTGGCTTTCACCCAGACCTGCCTCATCATTCGAAATCCAAGCTCATCTACGAATGTGACCACGGGGTGCAGATGCGCCATCACAACGTTTTCGCATCCAAGAAGATCGATCTTTGGCCACGCATGGCCATGAACAAGTGCAATCTTTTTCCAGACAGCGATGCCTCTTGACGGGTGAATCTTGACGTTGGGGGTGGTTAGGGCTTCTAGATTTCCGTCATGGTTCCCAGATACTACTTGGATATCCTGAACTAATTCGCCGATCTTTTGAAAGAATTCTGGGACATCTCTCCACTCTTCGAGTGCAACTTTCTCTACTGCATGCTTGACGTCGCCGAGGAAGATTATGGATGTCGGGGCAGTCGTCTTGATCAGTTGAATCATCTTCTCGAGAAGCTTCGGGGTCTGAGATGGGACGTGTATGCCTTTCTGGGCGAGGGAGACTTCCCATCCTATATGCAGATCCGCGACCACTAGCACTCTCTCTGCCATATTCTCGAGGAGAAGCGCTGGATACGGCTCCACAGGCCTTAAGTGACTAGTAGCTTCTGGCACGCCAAACCGGGATGACTATCCAACCGTCTACTAATAACCGTTGATTCAGCTGAATCATTCAAAAGAGATTAGTGCAG
>CAZJUU010000157.1:0-4501 GCA_964549295.1 uncultured Candidatus Bathyarchaeia archaeon | reverse complement strand
GGACTCACTGGTTTTTGCTCTTGTGAATCAACGCTCTGCGTCATCATATCTGGATCCACTGATGTGGGTGGTAACAAAGCTTGGGTCGACGACTTTCTGGCTTCTGATGTCAGCACTTCTTTGGATTAAGAAGAGGAAGCGCGATGCAGTGATTCTGGCCGTAGGCATCGTTGTTGGGAGCCTGCTGATTCTTCCAGTCAAGGTTCTTCTTCCAAGAGCTAGGCCCTATTTGGTCTTGGAAGAGGTAAGGACGCTTGAGATGGAAGGTGGAGGCAGTTTCCCGAGTGGGCATTCAAAGAACGGTTTTACGGTTGCTGCGGTCTTCGGCAAGCAACGTCGAATAGTGGCTTTTCTGTTGCATGTCTTGGCGTTCCTGATAGCCGTAAGCAGAGTCTACGTAGGAATGCATTGGCCGTCTGATGTGATAGTCGGGTCGGTTGTTGGTTGGGTTGTGGGCAAGGCCACAGTCCGATACGAAACTAGAATCATGTCGATGGTGAGAGGTCTAGGTCTCTGAGTGAATAATCTTCTCATAGTCGGACTATGGTGTAACCTTGAACACTAGGTCGTTTGGTCTGACTCTTTCCTTGACCTTCACTCCAACTGATGCGCCGACGCCAGCGTTCTGAACAGGTTTTCGATCTATCTCCATCGAATCAATCGTCTGAGTCAAATCGGTCGTAGATCCCTTGACTTTGATTGTGTCACCAACCTTCAACTCCCCCGAGGTTATCGTTATGGCCGCTACGCCTATCTTAGAAAAAAAGTTGGAAATCAATCCAATCTTCTCTTCAGGCATCAAATCACCTTGTTTAGTAGTTTGTGCGCTAGTGAACTTATGATTTTCGCTGATTCTCGAGCATCATGGATCTGGGGAAGATTCAAGAGAGGCGAAGGATTGAGCTCAACATGTTGCTTGTTCGTTGAGGTTGACGATACCTAGTTTTGGACTGCAAATGCAAGATCGGAAAGGATCCTTTCGTCTGGATTCGACGGGAAGTCGTCTTTTGGAATATTGCCATTTTACCCACTGATTGTGTCTCGCAACTGTCAAGGTATCCTTATATAGAAACACCGATGTATACGGCAAAATACAACGGTGGATAACTTGAGTACGAAAACTAACATGAAGAAGATTGGAGCGGTCATCATCATGATAATTGTCGTGTTCGCGATTGCGGGAGCGTACGTCTACCTATCAAGGCCAACACAGCAAGTTGAACGAAAACAACTGATCGTCTCTACAACTACAAGCCTCTATGAAACAGGATTCCTCGATATTCTAAAAACGAGTTTTGAGAAGGAATATCCGAACATCAACGTGTCCTTCATTTCACAGGGTACGGGCTTGGCCATAGAAACTGCAAAGAGAGGTGACGCAGACATGATTCTTGTTCACGACGCAGCTAGGGAACTGCAATTCCTGAAAGACGGGGTAGGAGTTAACAGAAAGATAGTTGCCTACAACTTCTTCGTAATAGTGGGTCCAGCCGATGATCCCGCCAACATAGAGGGTCTAGATCCACTTAGTGCTATGCAACAGATCAAAGAAGGAACTGCAGGTTGGATATCTCGTGGAGACGGTTCAGGCACTCACGCCAAGGAAGGGCGTCTGTGGAAAGCTGCTGGGTATAACATGACTCTTCTTAGAGAAGAGGCTTGGTATTTCGAAGCTGGATCAGGCATGACTGCCACACTCAAAATGGCAGACGAGAAACAAGCATACACAATAACTGACCTTGGAACCTACCTGATGAACTACAACAATGGCAACATAAGACTTGTAGTACTTGTCGAAGGTGGATATGATCTGCTTAACGTCTACAGTGCGATAGCATGCGATCCGAGATACGAGTACACTGAGAAAGCGAACTTCGAAGCGTCCATGAACTTCATAAGATTCATGGCTTCCGACCAAGGACAGAAGCTGTTTGGAGATTTTGGGGTAAGTGATTACGGTCAGTCGCTATTCAAACCTGCAATAACAACGTTGAAGGACGAACCCGACTCTGAAATGGCGCAATGGATCAAGAAGTATGCAATTGATCCTTTTGGTGGCACCGAGTGTCCTCCAGAGTACAGGTACCAAGAGGGAGACCTCTACATGATGGCTCTCCCGCCGATAATGGTGAGACTGGTAGCAGTGCTCACCAAACCTTAATTTTGTTCTATTATATTGCAGTCCTGATGATACATGCCCCTCGGAGTCTTTGTGGAGGGTCTTATCGAAGCGATTAGACTCATAGTCACTGGCAATCCTGAGGTCTTAAGTGTTGCACTGCGCTCCATTCAGGTCTCCGTCTTGTCCACGGTCCTGGCGTCTGTCTGGAGCGTTCCAATAGCCCTTCTGATTGGACTGAAGAATTTTCCGGGAAAAAGAATCTTGAAGGCCATCTTTCAGGGTCTTCTGGGTGTTCCAACTGTTGCATTGGGTTTGTTCTTTTTCCTTCTACTATCCCGCAGTGGACCAGTCGGTTTTCTTAGTTTGCTTTTCACGGTGAACGGAATGATAATTGGCCAGTCTGCTCTCATAGCTCCAATAGTCATTAGTTTCACAACAAGTGCAATCGAATCTACAGACGTCGAGATTCGAGATCTTGCAAGAACACTGGGCGCCTCGGAGTTGGTCGTGGCTTTCACGATAGCCAGGGAGTCGATGTCGGGAATCTTGTTAGCTATTGTTGCTGCTTTCAGCAGGGCGATCGCGGAACTTGGTGTTGTCATGATGGTGGGTGGAAACATCCGAAACGTTACGAGAGTCCTTACAACCGCGATAGCGCTAGAAACAGCGAGAGGCGAGATAGCGTTCAGCATAGCACTCGCAATCATACTGCTATTCATTGTCTATCTCGTGACGTTCCTCGTCAATTTTGTGAGGCGAGTACATTGACCAATCATGTCGAAGTTCAGGAAGTCTCACACAAATACGGTCAACTCGAGGCACTGAAGAACATCAACTTGGTCTTCGACAAAGGCGAAGTTGCAGCGCTTATCGGACCTAACGGATCAGGAAAGTCAACTCTCCTGAGAATCATCGCAGGTCTTGAGAGGCCAACCAAGGGCACAGTTGCAGTCGACGGAAGATCTCGGGATCCCGGAGAGCTCAGGAATATTGCCACTCTAGTTTTTCAGAAGAGTGTGGCGTTCAACACTTCAGTCCATCAAAATCTTGCCTACGGATTGAAGATTAGAAGACTTGGCAAATCACAGATAGACGACAAGATTCATGATGTTCTCAGAATGGTTGGATTGGAAGGTTTTGACAAAAGAAGGGCTAGAAGACTCTCCGGCGGAGAACAACAACGCGTATCTCTGGCAAGAGCACTTGTCATAGAACCTGAGATTCTCCTACTCGACGAACCATCAGCAAATTTGGATCCCAGAAGCGCAACTGTGGTCGAGAACGTGATAACAAGGGCGAGCCGTGAATCGGGAACGACCATAGTAATGGCCAGTCACAATATGGCCCAAGCCAAGCGACTAGCAAGCAAAGTTGCCACTCTTGAGGAGGGAACATTGATCGACGTAAGCACGAGTCGGGACCTGCTTGAAACTTTTGGGAGATTTCAGAATATCTTCTCTGGAAATGCGACTTGCGATGAGAATGGCATCACATCAATAGAAATTGGGAGTGGAGTGAAGCTTCAAACTGCGGACTTTGTCAAAGGCCCTGCAACAGTATCCATTAGACCAGAAGAGATAATCATTTCAAGAAAGCCAGTTGAATCCAGTGCGAGAAACGTGCTAAGAGGAAGAATAACCGAAGCATCTGATCGTGGAAGGAATATTCAACTCAAGATCGATGTCGGACGAGAATTCACGGCTTTGATAACGAGAAGATCCTTTGATGAAATGCAAATGAATATAGGTTCTGATGTCTATTTGGCTATCAAAACGCAGGCTGTTCATGTCACAGTACAATAAGAAGGAAGAAAGGCAGAGAATCAGTTTCTTTGCTGGCCTTTTCCACAAAACTGGAAATGGACTCTTGTGGACCCTACTGCGAGCCTGTTTCTGGCAGAAAGCTAGAGGAGTTCTGTAACTGTTGGAGTCCAAAAGCAGCGCGACTCAAGATCTATTCTGCAATTACCAGAATTTCGATGCTTTTGATAACTAGTATAGCGTCGATAGGCACTATGCTTTCGAAATGTACATCAACTCTCAGGATTTCTCCAATCTTCTCATTGATGCGGTAGTCGTCCCAGTTGACTATTAGTTGAGTGCCTGTGTTTCCATTTGGAACTCCGATCATTTGTGTTCGATCAAACTGGCCTTGTAGATATATGTCAAGCTTCCACAGACTTCCAAATTGAGTGCTGTTCGGAGACCACATGTTGAACAGCCACAGCTGAATATTTCTGATACGTGTCACGTTAAATTGAGTTCGATTGTAGCTGCTGATCCGGATCCAGAGTGTGAAGTTGTCTCCGGATCGTAGCACAGTCGGGGTTGGCTGATCAGGTGAGTCTTCGAAACGATACCATCTGCCTCTGATCGGCTC
>CAZJUU010000156.1:0-4507 GCA_964549295.1 uncultured Candidatus Bathyarchaeia archaeon | reverse complement strand
TTGAGAAGATCTACGAGATCGGACTCTACTTCAGAGCAGAAGAATCTCACACAAGACGGCACCTCAGCGAGTTCATCTCAGTGGACATCGAAGAAGCCTTCGTAAGTGTAGAAGACGTTATGAAGCTTCAGGAAGAACTGACGACACGGGTAATCGACAGGGTGAAGAATCAATGCGTAAAAGAGCTTAAGACACTGGGAGTCGAACTTAAGACTCCGAGTCCGCCAATTCGACGCTACACCTATGACCAGATCCTTGATGAACTTGAAAATGCAGGACAGAAAATTGCTTGGGGAGATGACCTGTCAACAACCGCCTACCGTGAACTTGCAGACCTTCACAAAGGCGAATTCTATTTCATCGTTGATTGGCCCACTAAAGTGCGGCCTTTCTACATAAAACCAAAAACTGACAAACCAGAACTTTGCGATGCCTTTGACTTCATGTACGAATGGATTGAAATAACCTCAGGCGGCACTCGAGTCGACAACAAAGACACGTACGTCACAAGACTAAGGGAACAAGGATTGGATCCTGCCAAGTTCAAGTTCTACTTGGACAGCTTTGACTGTGGGCTTCCTCCACATGCCGGATGGGGTATGGGCCTCGACAGGTTCCTCATGGCCATGCTCAACAGAGAGAATATCAAAGAAGTGGTACTCTTTCCCAGAGACAGGTTCAGACTGACCCCCTGAAGAGATCATCCGACACGTGGAAACGGTCACAAATCTTAAAGATACTTGACATTCAATCAATATGGTTGAGGCTGAAACTGAATGTCATATGGTTATGGTGTGATGTGCCCCTGGTGCTGTTCCGTGAATTCTGAAGAGAACGTGTACTGTAACGAATGTGGCGGCCCGATATCATCTGTACTGTGCAATCGATGTTTGACAACCAATCCTCCAACCGCATCGTTCTGTGGAAGATGCGGAGAGATGCTCCAGTACCCTCAATGTGAATGCGAGTACATTGAAGAGTAGAAACACGGCAAGGCTGAGGAAAGTCCCAGCACTTATCCATTTTTCACAATTACTTGGCGCCAAGTTCACGTTTCTTCCAACGTAGGTTGTAACCCCGGCACTTTCTGCATCGCATCGCTGCTCTTGGATTTCTTGCGCCACAGTTCCTGCACACCTTATAGTGTAGTCTATGCTTCTGTGCCAATTGTTTCTTTGCCACATCAGTGATCGGCATCAGTCTCAACTCTTGATGGAGGCGTAGCATGCTTGGAGTTGAATATATCTTTTGTTAGGGCCCACTACTTCCTACTGTCTCGTCCATATGATATCTTTGGAACTCGTTTCTTTCGATAGAAATCCTTTCCCAATCGGACAAGTGCCGTCTCAAAATCGGCAAAATCTTTTCCCTCAACGTAATTCCGAAACCAAACACGTTTCAGATCTTTCAGTATCCTAGCGTTCTCAGCTTGGTCTCTGGCCCTAAGCTTTGTGAAACCGAGTTTCCTTGCAGCAAGTACTGCGAGTGGTTGAGGCAGTGGATCAGCCTTCTCCCAAATGCCTCTGAGTTCTCGAAGGAATATGCCAATCGTAACATCTCCAATTCCCTTGCCAAGCTCCTTCAATCTCCCCTCAAGATCACGCGGGTCACTCGCGAGCCTGTGCGTCTCACTGAGCCTCCCACCATATTTCTCGATTAGTGCTCCCATTATATCGAGCAGTTTTGTCGCTGTCTTGAAGTCATATCTGGTGTATCCTCCGGAATCCAATAGTTGAACGAGCCCATCCCATCCAGTTTCAATGATTCCAGTAGGCGTGAGAATTCCCTCTTTCTCGAATATCTCGTATGTCTTGACTGCAATCTTCTCGCTTATTCTGGCCCCGAAAAGGACTGAAGCGACGAACCATTTGAACACCTCATTCTCGTCTCCTGCCCTGAGGTCTATTCCTAGATCTTCCGAGTATCTGTGTCCGAACTCGTGGACGATCGCTCTTGCTGCTTCTCGCCGTCTCAATTCAGATCGACCTTAGTTCGACTTTGGACGCTTCTAGTTGAGTGCGACATAACTCCTTTTAAGGAATATAGAATATTTCTGACTCGGCGGGCCGGTAGTCCAGCCCGGTTAGTGACGCTGCCCTCACACGGCAGAGGTCGAGGGTTCGAATCCCTCCCGGCCCACTTAATATTCTACTAGCTATTTTGAGCTGTTTTCCTCAGCTACAATGATCGAGAACTCCCTTTCTTATCTCAGCTACTAACGGTCAGTCAGACTACTCAAAGGACTATGCGCACGAAAACTCAATTACATTGTTTCAAGGTTTTTCGCTTTGGGGGAAAAACCTAGTAGTTTGTGGAGAAAGAAGACAGCAGTGGGATAGCGTCATGAGAATTGGCATGATGAGCGCATGGAATCTCGACGCAGGTCCTTCCATACATGCCGAGTTGATCGGTAGGGAATGGATCAAGATGGGGCACGATCTCACAGTGTATTCTTTCCTTAGCTCAAACTTCCATGGAACGACATTCGTTGGTCAGGACGAGGCATACGTAACAAGATGTTTCGGAACTCGGAAGGGTCTTGATCCTCGACCTATACTCAGCTCCAACTTCAACATCTTTGTTGCAGAGGATCTGGGCATGCTTCCAGAAGATGAGTTGGGAAAGATCTTTCATCACATTAGAAAGAAAGCGAAGACCGTGAGCGTGATACACGATGCTGAACTTTCTTCAGACGCCTCATTCTACCAGTTTGACTGGGATGCAATAGTCTGTTTTGATGAGAGATACGTGAAGTTTCTTCGTGAAGTCTTCGCGGAAGAACTGATACACATAATCCCGTATCCATGCCGTCCAATCTCGAAAGGAGATAAAATGGAATGGAGACGAAAGCTAGGCTTACCTCTAGAAAAGAAGATCGTACTGGTATTTGGTCAGCATGTCAAAGACGATCTTGAGATGCTTACAAGTATCTCAACTCTTGGCAGACACTATCCGGTTCTTCTTTTGATCGTCAGTATTCATGCGCCAACAGACATCGAGGCTGCAAATGTTCAGGCAGAGGTTAGGCGCGAGTCTCCCGCAGTGGCTGGCCTCTACAATTTCTTGCATGCCTCAGACGCCCTCATACTTCATAGAAAAGCTGAGAATAAGGCAGTCGTCTCGAGCACAGCTCATCAATGCCTCGGGTCTGGCTGTCCGATCATTGCATTCGACTCTGCTTTCTTCAGAAATTTCGGAAACGAGATTCTGAAGTACGGAACAGCCGGCGAGTTCGAAGCTAACCTCATCGAAGTCTTCGAGCAAGGAAAGAAACTCAAAGAAACCCTTCGCGCCGCGGAGGAATACGTCAGAGAGAATTCAGGTGAAAGAATAGCTGAAATATATTTGAAACTATTTGAGGAACTCTAGGCTGACAAGGTGTTGAGTTGAAAGATGGTCTCTATGCTGAAGAGGTATAAGGGGAACCCGATACTCAAACCGATAGGAAATCACGTTTGGGAATCACTCATGGTATTCAATTGTGCAGCTCTTTTCAAGGCGGGGAGGGTTCACTTACTCTACAGGGGCCGTGGTACGAAGGGAGGGATTTCGAAGATCGGATACGCATCATCTTCCGACGGGTTCCAAATAGATGAAAGGTTGGACAGTCCAGTATTCGAACCCGAGTCTGGAAACGAGCTTGAGTGCTATGGATGCGAAGACCCCAGATTGACTGAGATAGGAGATAGGATCTACCTCTCCTACACGGCTTATGGACGGGTTCTCGGTATGGTTCCGCCATTTGACTCGATACAGATAGCGATAACTTCTATCTCGACAAGAGATTTCCTAGATCACAGGTGGAACTGGGGCAAGAGGACCTATCCATTTCCACTGGTAGACAACAAGCATGCCTGTCTCTTTCCGGAGAAGATTGGTGGAAGATGGGTAATGTACCACCGCATACCACCCCATATCTGGGTTGCATACTCGGATGACCTCGTGAAATGGAAGGAAACGAGCATTGCTCTCAGTCCAAAAGAAAACTGGGAGTACTTCAAACTCGGAGGCGGCGCACCCCCAATAAAGACAAGGGATGGGTGGCTATTCATCTACCACGCCGTCGAGAGAGAGTGGCATTACCGCCTCGGGGCCGTCCTCGTTGACCTCAACAATCCCACGAAAATTCTGAAGAGAAGCAAGGACCCGATCCTCGAGCCAGAAGAAGAGTACGAGGTCAACGGAGTCGTTCCAGACGTCGTATTCACATGCGGGGCGGTCCTCATCGACGACCAAGTATTCCTGTACTACGCGGGAGCGGACACTGTGATCTGCGTGGCCACAGCAGATTTATCAGAACTCGTCGCGTCACTAGAAAAAGTGGAGACGTAGGTCTTCCCCCCAGCCTGGTCGGAATTCAATCGACAGGCATTTTGAAACTCAGCTTGGCATGGTACGGAGGAGTTCGAGCATTCAGGCCGCATCTCATAACAATGATTGAAACAATCGCGTATACTCTTCAGCAATTCTTTGTACAGAGTCCCTTTCAATACATCCTCTCGCGGCT
>CAZJUU010000155.1:0-4513 GCA_964549295.1 uncultured Candidatus Bathyarchaeia archaeon | reverse complement strand
GCATTACATAATGGTTGGTGGATGGCTAATCTTGGGCTTCAAGCAGGCCATGCAGAATTTTGTCGCAACCAAAATCTCAACGTCTCTATTCATTGCATTTCTAGCCGCGTGGATCTTATGGATCTCAATCGGCTTCCCTTACAATGTTCCAGGTGACGTCAACCTCAACTTGCCTGGCGAGATGTTGAATGTAGTAACGAAGACTGTGTTTCTCTTTGGATATGCTTCGGGGTTGCAGCCGACACGTCAAGAACAAGGTTGTCATGATGATCACCAAGCGGAAAGTCAATGAAGAAAGAGGAGTTTAGGGGAATGCGACGAATAGAGAGGGTGTGGCCCATGCGAGTTCCACTGGAAACACAAGAGAAAGATCTCTAATATTTCGGGATGCGGCCGCCGGGATTTGAATTCCCGGATCGAGTTACTCGATCTCCCGGGTCACCGGCGGTCTGCTTCCATATTGGCAGGCCGACGTCTTAGACCAGGCTGGACTACGGCCGCTTATCCGCATGAATCCTAGTTCACATCTTTAAGGCTTTGCGAGGCTTTGACTCAAAAGAGAATTCGTAGATTGGTGCCGAGGGTGTGACTTTCACCAACCGATCTGGTCGGTTTTGAACACACGACTGGGTCGGTGCAGCACCGTCAGCCCGGTGTCAGACCACGATGGTCTTCAGCTTCACCTGCCCGAACGGACAACGGGTGCTCTCCTTAGCCTCCCATCTCGAAGTGGGATCAGGCTGAGCTACCTCGGCCCTCGGCATGCCATAACACGTAGAGGGGTCAAAATAAGACTTTCTTTGCTGATGCCCTGTCTGTTCAAGCATTTACGTTGACCTCCAGTGCTGATTAGATTGGCAACTGCTGCTGCGAGGACAGAGGTCCGATAAGGCTCACCGTGAGGAGTCAAGAAAGGAGAGTTCAAAGTTTGAACTCTCCAGACCTCCGGGTTTCTCTTCTGCGCGAAGAATTGAGCGACCCCCTCTTACCCCTAGGGGGTAGGTAATGATTCATGTGGGTATTAGCCCAAACAATAATCAGAAAGGCGATCAGGTTGATCGATTTGGTGTGGATCTATTGAACACCAGACCCGTGGCTTTGTTTTCTGATGAAGAAGCGGTGTTCTATCCTGACGTAGCTCGGTTTCTGCAAGCGACTGATAGAAGATTTGAGTGTGTGGGCAAATCATTATTCACAACTGGAGAACTTGACAGGTTCTGTGTACTGATTATTCCTGGTGGGCACACTTTCAAACTGCTGGACAATCTTGGCGAAGCGTCGAGGCAATGTATTCGCAGTTTCGTTGAGAATGGGGGCGGATACATTGGCATTTGCATGGGCGCTTACGTTGCCTCAGAAATTGGGTTGGTCAAGTCTTTGGCGATAAGAGTAAGTGGAGAATATGATGTTGAATTGAATGTGGTTCGACCTGACCATCCAGTGATGAAGGGTTACACGGGTAAGGTTGGAATGAGCTATCAAAATGGTCCTGAAATGATTCCAGCTGAGAGAGACATTCCTCTTGCGGTCTTTCCAAATCATAGAGCTGCGATAGTTGCAGGCTCATTAGGAGAGGGTAGAGTAGTTCTGTTCAGTCCACATCCAGAAAGGTCAGCGTCTAACTGGGCTATGATCGAGAATGCATTAGACTACTCGAAGAAACAGTCTGTGTAGCGATGACTTGAGCAGTCGATAGCGATCTGGTGGACTTTAGGATGGTCTGATTCCTGTTATTCTGATTCCAGATCCCTTTGACTTGTAGCGGATGTTCATACCTATGAGGAGAGGTGTTATAGCCTCGACAGTCCGAGCATTTTCCAGTGGTCCAGCATCTACGGCTCTAATCTTCGGTATCTCTTCAGCGATCTCCATAACCACCTTCTTTGCTTCGGCGTCTTTGCCACAGATCATAACGTCACAGTCCACATCCACGCCAAGATCTTGAAGGATTTCAGCTGAGACATTGTTGAAGGCAGCCACAACCCTTACACCCTTAGGAACAACCTTCGAAGCCTGCTCAGCTGCGGATCCATCCCAAACCACTATTGTTCTCGTGGCTCTGCCGCCTATCTCACTCTCTAATGGTACACAGGCATCTATGAATATGGATTCCTCGCGCAGGCTATCCTTAATGCTCTTGATGATGTCCATATGAGCTGCAAACGGAACAGTAAGTATCACAACATCACCATTGGCCGCTGCCTTATCGTTCTGTAACCCTTCGACGCGAACGTTACTGCCGAGAATCTCTTTCAGCTTGGCGGCTGAGTCCTTGGCCTTCTGCTCTTGACGTGAACCAATGATGACTTGCTCTCCAGCTTTCAACAATCTCAACGCCAGACCGAAACCTTGGTCGCCGGTTCCTCCAACTATTGCGATCTTTCTCTTTCCCTTTTCAAAGTTCATTTCATGCGTCACCATTAGGCGTGTTCCACTTTCTACCCATGTTCTAAGATTTTAGATATTCTGTGTCACAGGTCAATGCGTAATCAATATCTCACTGTGAGCCTTCATATTATGTGAGGCGCAATCCTTTGGCTGAGAAGCTTCTCGTTTGGCTTACGAAGAAAGGCGGGTTTGATGCCCTCGGAATTCTATCAGACCATCTCGGAAAAGTGGTGGAAACTGTGGCAGAATTGAACATGGCCCTACTTGCGATGGATCAGAAGAGACTCGAAGATGCTCAGACAACAATTCAGCATCTGAAGTCGCTTGAGGAGGAGGCTGACAGACTTAGAAAGAAAGTTGGCAGTGAACTTCAGAAAGGCAAACTTCCACCACTGGACAGGGAAGACGTTTTGCATGTACTTAGGTTGCATGATCGAATCGCTGACTGGGCAAAGGAAGCGGCGGTGAACCTTGGTCTACTTCTGGAGGCGAAGAAGAGAATTCCTGATCAGCTCCTGAAAACTTACCAAGGAATTGCAGCCAGGGTCTTGGACGAACTGAAGGCTCACCAGACAGGTGTCGGCAAGATAGCCACTAACTTCAGACAGGCTTGGGCTATGAAGGACGAGGTTGAGCTCATAGAACACGATGTTGACGTGAAGTACATAGAAGCAAAGAGAATGCTGCTCTTTGCATATGGAACTGAGATCGACCTTCCTACAACGTTTGTTCTCCGCGATGTCTTGAATAACATTGAGTACATAGCAGACCTGACTGAGGATGCAAGCGACTTGGTCCAGCTAATATGCATCCGTGTCGGTGCAATGCTATTCGCGTCAGAGTAGATGATAGAATCTAGAGTATCAAATCCGCCAAATAGAAAACTGCGCCCGACAAGACAATGCAAACAGGTAATGTGACAACCCAGGCCATTAGAATCTCTCTGACCATCGGCCAACTGACTGTTGAAAGGTCACTGGCAACGCCGACGCCAGCAACCGAGGAAGTGACAACATGAGTAGTACTAACCGGTGCACCAACTAGTGATGCAACAAATATCGTTGCCGTAGAAGATAGGTTCGCAGCGCATCCATGACGTGCCTCCAGATGAGTAATTCTTTCTCCCACTGTTCGAACTATTCTCCATATCCTTATGGACATGTAAGTTCCGATGGCCATCGCCACAGAACATGCGATTACCACCCAGAGGGGCACATTGAAACTGGTTCCATAGTAAGCTGCGAGGAAGACCGCTATGATGCCCATGCTTTTCTGAGCGTCGTTTGCACCGTGGCTGAGACTGAGTAGAGCTGATGCCCCGACCTGTAATCTGTGATATGCAGTCGAACTACTCTGTACAAAGTGGGCTTCAGCTTTCATGAAGAAATAGCCTGCCCCTAGCCCGATCAGTGGCGACAGTGCCATAGGCACCAAGACCTTACTGAATACTCCAAACCAGTTGACTCCATTAAGACCATGTGCAGCCATACCTGCACCCACAAGTCCTCCGACAAGAGCTTGACTAGAACTGACCGGTAATCCTCTCCACCAAGTAAGAACATCCCAACTGATTGCGGACACCAATGCTGCTAGAACAAGATTTGCGTTGATGTAGGATTCAGGAATTACTTCTCCCCCTATTGTCTGAGCAACCGCTGTTCCTACAACAAACGGCCCCAGAAAATTGAACAAGGCTGACATAGCCACGGCTGTCCTTGGCTTCATCGCGCCCGTGTAGACAACAACTGATATTGAATTTGCTCCATCATGCCAACCGTTGCACAAGTCGAAAACGAGAGCAACAGCAACGATCACGAACAGGAGCGCGAAACTATCCATAGTTTTCGCCAGAAGGTCAACAGTTCAACGTCATATCGCTTCGCCTATATTCCTATTGTCATCGTCACATCATTGAATGAACAAATTCAGATTCTAGAATTGATCAAAACCTATAACGGACCTCAAACAGTACACTGCCCGGGGCCGGTAGTTCAGTCTGGTATGAATATCCGCTTGGCACGTTCATACCCAGAATGCGGAAAGGCATGTCCCCGTAAGGTCGCGGGTTCAAATCCCGCCCGGTCCACCATTCTACAATTAGGCTGTCGGAAAATTCTCTAGCTAA
>CAZJUU010000154.1:0-4530 GCA_964549295.1 uncultured Candidatus Bathyarchaeia archaeon | reverse complement strand
GGCGGGTGAGGGGTCTTCCATCCGTTCCGCCTTAGAAACCCCGGAGTTGGAAGGACAAATGAGAACACCATCGATTATGTTAACGGCCGCGTTGGCGGCGCTCTACGCGATTCTTGTCTTCATGTTTGCGGGCGTCAGTTTTGGAGTCTTTCAGGTACGTGTCGCTGATGCATTGATTCCGCTCTCAATTGTTTTTGGCTGGCCGGTTGTGTGTGGAGTTACCATAGGCTGCGCTATTGCGAACATAGTCACTCCACTTCCAAGCGTCGCAACAGACATAACGCTTGGGTCGGTGGCGAACTTCGTCGCGAGTCTATTCGCTTGGAAGATCAGTCTGTGGAAATCGGGAAAAATCGGTGAACTCTTAGGATGTCTGGCTGCCACTGTAATCGTCACATTCGTTGTTGGAACATATCTGGCAGTAATCACCGCCATGAACTACTGGCTGTGGTGGACAGGAGTAGGCGTTGGTTCAGTCATAAGCATAGGCATTCTTGGTTTCGTGCTTGTGAATGTCCTGAAAGGCATCAAGTTTCGGCAGGCCTCTCAAAGCTCTTGACTGATTAGGTTCTGGAGAATAACAATTCATCCGTCAGACGCACGTCACCGATTGGCGGGAGTCATAGGTAGAATATCAATACTCGTCGACGATCGTTTGGCGACCTTTCTTAAGTTGCCGAGGAACATGCACATTTCGGTCACCTCTAGCAAAGGTAAGGTGATACGAAGGTTTGAAAGGCTCAGACATGATGCCGATACATCAATGAATTTAGTCTCGAGCCAAGTCCTAGATTGGATCGAATCAACTGTTTCAAAATCAAGCCGTTCAAAACTCACTAGAAAGACTCTCCTATCAGGGCGTAGCGTAAGAAATACGTTTCACATTGTTTGAGGAAATTTTTTCAGATATTCTCTCCTCTTCTTTGAGCTGTTAGACACTTTCGAATCTCTTCGGCTAAGAGTGGTAGCGGCGCGAGGAGAACCAGAAGTCCCCAATTCTGAATATCAAGTGGATAGGTTCCGAAAACACCCTGAAGAGGTGGCAGGTAGATGATTCCCATCAGTATTATGAGTTGGGAGGCTATTCCAAGCCAGATCCACCTGTTGGTGAAGGGCCCCACCTTCAGAATTGAAGTTCTTTCAGTTCTGCATGCAAAGAGATTTGCCGATTGCGCCAAGACTATTCCAGCAAAGGTCATAGTAGTTCCCTTCCGGTAGATTGGATCGTCGAAGCTCAGTTCTGAACCGAATCTCCATCCTCCCTGCGTCCAAACCATCAGGCAACCCATCATGGCTACTACGCAGACAAAAATACCCAGAAAAAGCGATCTTCCAATAGTCTTGGGATCGAAGAGTCTTTCCTTTCGGTTTCTTGGTGGTCTATTCATGATGTCAGGTTCCGGAGGTTCAATGCTCAGAGCAAGTGAGGGAATGACATCAATGCCCAAGTCAATTGCCAGCACCTGAGTAACAAGTAATGGAAGTGGGATTCCGATTAGAACGAATAGGAGGTACGGTATCAGTTCGGCCCAGTTGTGAGCGAAGACATAGGTAATGAATTTTCTAATGTTGTCATAGATCGCTCTGCCGCCTTCGATGGCCTTTGAGATAGACGCGAAACTGTCGTCAAGCAGTATCATGTCTGCGGATTCTCTTGCCACATCGGTGCCTGCGACTCCCATCGATACGCCTAGGTCTGCTTTCTTGAGGGATGGAGCATCGTTGGCTCCATCACCTGTGACTGCAACGGTCTCTCCCATCGATTTCAACAGAGAGACTACTCTCATCTTGTGCTCTGGTGTTGCTCTTGCGAAAATTACCTCTCCAGCATCGATTATTCTGATTAGGTCCGGTTCAGTGAGCTTATTCATCTCGGCGCCAGTAAGGACCATGCATTCGTCTGTCTCAACTATTCCGACTTGTCTGGCTACAGTGAGCGCGGTCGGTCCATAATCTCCTGTAATCAGAATTACTCTTATGCCCGCCTGCTTTGCATCCAGAACCGCCTTCCTTACCTCGGGTCTCGGCGGATCCAAGATTCCTAGGAGGCCTATGAAGACAAGATCCTTTTCTACCGTCTCGACATTCCATTCATCAACATCTTTGGGCAGTTCTCTATAGGCTGCTGCAAGCACTCGTAGGCCTTCTTCACCAAGTCTCCTTTTTTCCGCATTTATTTGATCCGTATATTCCTCGGTGAGCGGACACACTTTTGACTCGATAAGAATGTTCGAACACACGGCCAACGTTTCTTTGGGAGCACCCTTCGTGTAGGCGACATAACCATCCTTGGTTTTGTGAATTGAAGTCATCCGTTTTCTTGTCGATTCAAACGGCAGTAGTTTTGCGAGTGGTTTGTCAGCCAACTCTTTCTGCAAGTTCATATCCTGTTTGAGCGCTAATGTCAGAAGAGAGCCTTCGGTTGGGTCTCCCACAACTCGCCATTGACCACTTGTATCCGTAGGGGGAACCAGTTTTGAACTGTTACACAGAGCTGAGACTTCGAGAAGAAGGTCCACGTCTTTTCTCTTACCTAGTTCGAGTCTCTGGTTTCCGACGATGAGGTCTCCAGATGGAGCGTAGCCTTCGCCAGTTACTTCAATTGTCTCGCCGTTTATCCATATCTTCTTCACCGTCATCTCTCCCTTGGTAATCGTTCCGGTCTTGTCGGTGCAGATTACTGTCGTGCTTCCAAGAGTTTCCACGGCTGAGAGTCTCTTGACAAGGACGTTTTGTCGAGTGAGTCGGACCACTCCGAGGGCTAATGCCGTTGATACGGTAACCTGTAACCCTTCTGGAACGCATGCGATCATTACGCCTATCATGAAGATGAACCCTGTTACGGAGTTCATGTGCAACCAAAGTGTGCCTACTGTGAAGAACAGAATTCCCACAGTTATCGCGATGATGAAGTCGATCTTGGCTGCGTGGGATATCTGCTTCTGAAGTGGACTGGGTGTATCTCCTATCGACTGGCTCATTCCAGCGATCTTGCCGAATTGGGTTCTCATGCCAGTGTCATAGACCACTGCCTTTCCAAATCCTGAAGCTACGGTTACTCCCATGAAAACGAGATTCGTAACATCCAGCCAGCTGGGGGTTTCTCCCAGCATAGGATCGGTTTCTCTTGGCTGGGCTTCAGATTCTCCCGTCAAGGCCACGTTGTTTGTTGAGAAATCGAAAGCTTCCACAACGCGTGCATCAGCTGGAACACGATCCCCTTCATTCAGGACAAGGAGGTCCCCGGGAACCACATCCTCAGCCTGAACCACCTTGACCTCTCCATCTCTCGTGACTGTTGCGCGATAAGGCAGGAAGCGCTTAAGTGCCTTGACAGCCTTCTCAGCACGGAACTCCTGAACAAAACTCAACACCGCATTTGCAATCACTACCAGAATAATGGCTAGCCCAAACTCAATCATGCCGCTCACAAAAGCTAGAACTGCGGCTATCACGAGCAGGATGCTGAACAGATCCCTAAACTGAGAGAAGAATCTGCTAATCGTCGTTGCTTTCTTCGGTTCAGACAGTCTGTTCGGACCGTGTTCTCCTAGTCTCTTGCGAGCTTCCTCCTCAGTTAGTCCTGAGGGGCTTGTTCCTATCCTCTTGAATACATCTGAAACTGGCCAAGTATGGATGGGCATTAGGATATTCACCGGTCAGGAAAGGGACTCAGTCAGGTTTCCGAAGGGATAGATTTACACGAAAGACGAGAACTTGAGCCGACTTTAAAAGTCTCTGCCTGAGCAACCGCGAAACAGAATCAAGGCTTCAACAGTGACCTGGACTGCCACTACTCCCGCTTTGTCAAGAAAATGACTTCATCCCATGTGTAACGCTTTCTTTCCAATTAACCCTAGAATGAGGATGGCGCTTCCTATGGATAGGACCGTTACGAACTTGAACATCAACGAGGCGGTGGCTATGGCATATAGTGCTACTGCAACCCCTTCTAGGAAACCAGTCGCACCTCTGATTGAGTTTGTGCTCTCTCGTAGGTTGTATGCTTGAGTGAGCCAATCTAGGCCTGCGGGCAAGGCGAGCAGAATGCATATCAATAGTTGTTCTTGAAGAGAAAGGTTCCTAAAAGCTGACATTTCAATGGTGTAGCCTAAGACGAGGATTGAAAAGAATCCTAGGACTGTTCCGGTGCATCGCGCACATACGTTGACTTGTCTATTGCCGAAGCCTATTGTTATCCAATGACCATGGCGGATCAGAAGGCTCCAGTCGAACTGTGACATTGAATAGTCACTTTAGCTTCTGACCGCAGTATGGGCACGTGACAAAGTCCGGTAGAACGGGTCTGCCACACGCGGAACAGGGAGTTCCTGCAGCGAAAGGAAGTTTGATCGGGAGTGATGCTCGGAACGTCTGGACTCGGGCTCTTGCTGGTGGTTGGAAGTTGACCCTTACTGAAGTTCCTCCAACTTCTGTTTCCGTGAATTCAAAAGCTACTTCACCCTCAAGCGGATCTGAAAGCCTGTACAGACGAGGCGGCAAGGACTGCGTTACACTGAACCTTTCCTT
>CAZJUU010000153.1:0-4541 GCA_964549295.1 uncultured Candidatus Bathyarchaeia archaeon | reverse complement strand
CTGGGCTGACATTTCGCTAACGGCCTTCCATCCTACTGATGTTCCAGAGCTGAGAATAATCTGCTGGTAGGACTGACGGCCCGCTGCCGTCTCGGAGATTTATCGCGCAGCCAACATAGGACAGGTAGTAATAGAAAGCTACTAGTCTCTCTCCCAGACAACGTTAGAAGAAACGAGCCAACAGCTGCGAGAGGGGTATGGTATAGTCAAATGCCGAGCGGTCTGGAAAGATCAGTCGATTATCACGTGCATTCCTCGCACTCATTCGACGGACAATCTTCTGTCGATGAGATGTGCTCACAGGCCTCCCAGATGGGCCTAGCTGAGATCGGCTTCTGTGAGCATGTGGATTTTGCACCCAATGGTCTAGGACTCGTTGACTATGCCCGATATAGCGAAGGCCGTTCGCCGTGTAATGGATGCAAAGGAATTCGCAGACCGAAGATACGCCATGAAAGCCATCAACGCCATGATCAACTACGGAAGATCGAAACTGGCAGGCTATCCCTTTGACGCACGGATCGAACATGACGGCAAAGTCTGGAGAATCTCCATCACTGTAGAATATGTTCCACAAGAACCGCCCATCCAGATCATTCCAAGCAAGGAGATAGATGGGGCACTCATTTGAGCCTTGAGTGAACCGAAACATACGGAAGGATCTTTGCAGAATGATGTCTCCTGTCATTATTCAGACTAAGGTTTAAACGTCAAGCCCTGCCAATCTGGAGCGGGGACGATCTGTTGTCGTTCTTTGAGGCAATAGCCGCACTGTCATTAACACTTGCATTCTCTATTCCTGTTTTGATGGACAAAGTAATGCGGCCACGTTATGAGGCACGGTTTGAAGAGTTCCGAACGTACAATAGATCGCAGCTCTTTGCTGCCTTGGAGAAAGCGCACGAAAGACTAAGAAGATTGAGAAGAAGTAGCGAATTCATGGCCCCTGAAGACTACGCAGCTATGGAAGAAGTGGTTTCGCAGTGGACATTTGTAAAAGAGAACGAAACAAGGAAGGACAGGATACTTGGCAGGCGCAAGTATCTTTTCGGTGGATGGCTCATCAACGTGGCACTGTCGGCTGCCGCCATTGAAAATCCTGCTATGTTGGTTGCCTCCGGATTCAATGTTACAGTTGGACAATGTGCAACTACTGCGTTCTTTCTGTTCCTAATGTACTCTGGCTATTACGGGTGGGAGATTTACGATCTTGATGACAAAATATCGAAGTTTAGAGGAACCATCTCTAAGACGTCACAATTTCCAGTACTTGCCGAGAGTGAGGGTCTCGCTCTTGAGAACGAAATCGGAAATGAACTAACGAGGAATAACATACCATTCAAACGTGGTGGAGTACTGCGAACCGACCAAGGGACCATCGTACCAGATTTCGCAATACCATCCCTAGATAATCCACGATTTTTCGTTGAGGTAAAGTCATCGCTTTCAATCCCAGCTGGATACGAACTTGCTCGGTTTGCAATGCAACTCAAATCCAAATATCCAACTGCCAAGTTGATACTGATTACTACAGCGCCAACTAAAGAGATGGTGGCGTTTCTGCTGCGCAGACGGTGGGATGAGGTTTTCGAGATTTCAGATTTGAGTCGATTCACTTCGTTAGTCAAGAAGAACTGAAGACAATGGTTGAGTGGACGGACATCATCATCTTCTATTCAGGGGCGAAACGCTCAATGAGTAAGAAATGATCATAATCGAAAGGACACTGCTGTACTAGGATGGAAAAAGTAATGAGATACTCCTCTATCGTCATCTTCCTTCTGATTCTGATACAATCAACCTATCGAGTCCACTGCGACTCTAGCATGATAACCATCACGTCACTCGATTTCCCGAACAAGGTTTATCCAGATCAGAAATTCTCTATCGAGGTCAACTTTGTCTGTCGTGAGACAGGAGGGTGGGCTAAGGCGAAGCTGTTCTGGCAAGGAGAAGAGAAGAAAGCATCAAGCGACCTTTGGGTTTGGACTGCAAACCAGCTGAACAAGGTTGTTCTATCGGACATTACTCTGGCACCTAGTAGCATGCCGCTTGACTTTGAGGTTGCCATGTTTTGGGGAACTCTCGGAGGAGGAGAAGTGAAGCAGGAGTCAAGGCAGATCAAGATACAAGTGGTCGAAATCAAGCTGAGCGTTGATCACATGCCGAAGAGTGTAAATGCAGATCAAAGCTTCGTCCTTCAATGTTCAGTCAAGAACGATGGAAACGACAAGACGTACAATGTCACAGGAGAGATAACAAACTACGACGGGTTTTCTCCAAAGGGGGTCCTTCAAAAACCGATTGGGACGCTTGACCCCAGCTCATCAAAATCGATTGCGTTCGACTTGTCTTGCCCATTCACCATTTGGGGAGGCATTTGGGAGGCAACTCTTACGTTGAGATACCAAGACTGGCAAAGCCGGAAGTACGAGACGCAACACAAGCTTTCGATAAAAGTGGACATACCTCAGGCGATCTATGAAAAAGTCTTCACTCTGATAATCCCTTGGGCGATCATTCTGATAGTCCTTCTAGTATTTGTGATATGGAAGGCAAAAAAAGTCACATTGTGGCCTCTCACCGCCAGGAGATAAGGCGGATCAGAAAATGCATAAAGAGCTGAAGAACCTGTACTCGAAGGCCGCAAAATAACGGGCGAAAGAGAAACGCTCGATGCAGTGTTAGGCTTCAGGAATGGTCACTTCCTTGTTTGGATAGAGACGCATTGGAATATGAGGAATGAATAAAGGAAGATGCATGTCTGAATTAGCATCAAAAAAGGACTTGGAGGAGTATTGTGACGCATTCATCCTTCGGCATAGAGCGATCCTTCGGCCTGACTTGGACTACCCCGTCAGGTAATTGACCGGGACCGTTTTGATCTCTCTGTGCTCCTGATCCTTCGCCGGAGAGTCCCGACTTCAGGTTCACCAGTACAACAGAAATACTAGAGACTGAGATGATGTGGTCAGAGGTATATCACGAGTTGTCTTGGATTCGCAACTTCCAAGTGGGAGGAAGCCCCGCTGTAATGGGCTTCTATGACCGCATTAGACTCTACTACCCATACGATGAGATGCGACGGAAGATGATTTCTATGCTTAACCCTCTGATCTCTGACAGCGTTCGCAAATACTCTGAACGAAAGCAAGGGTCTGGTCCTAGTATATATTTGACAACGGCAGAGGACAAAGATAGTTACGAGGATAGTAACAAACAGAACGTCAGCCATCTGCAGAATGCTTTGGAATTTGTGCGCTATGCCTGCAGCAGTCCAGAAAGCATACAGCCCATCCTGTTCTACTATTCTTGGCTGTTCTTTGCAGCTTTCTTCGCCAATTCGTTATTCAGGTGGGAGTCGCATGAAAGAGGCCATGGAATGAGTGTAGAACACCTCGATTCATTGAAGGATGTTGAGGTCAGATTTCGTAACGATGGAGCACTTTGGAGACTGGTAGATTGTCTGACTGTCCTGGGCATACCAACCATTTGTGGCAGACTCCTTCCCATCCCCAAGAATAGTTGTCTGGAGTACGAAGAGACGAACGACTTAAGTCATCATATGCGAGATAGCACGAAGCTCTCCGAGATTCTGCAGTTCAATGTGAAAGCGTTCTGTGCTGACGTGAACCAGAGATGTGACAAACTCGGTTTGCCCACATTCGGTCCCTTCATGCGACACATCAATGAAGAACTCCGTGGTTACATACTGGTGTTCGTTGCCTCTAACATTGCGAGATATAGACCGCTTCTGTGGCGAACCGTAGTCGAAGGCTCTGACGAAATGGCAGCTAAGATGAATGATGAGGTGAACGATGCGTACTCTCATTACGTCAGAGGCACTCATCTTACCAAAGACTATGTCGACCCCTCGTACAACTTCATGAACATTGCGAGAAGAATCCTTGAACTGACACAGAATGATCAGTACTTGAAACAGGGCTTCAAAGGAACATTTACGTTCTTGTAGCGCTCGGCGATGACACAAACTCGACACGGTGAAACCGGCCCCTCACATTGAGGAGAGTATTGATCAGTTTGCGCAATGGGGTTTCGACCAAGATGTTTTGAAGAATCTTGCGTTTCTTCAAGGCGTTCGTGTTCGATTTCATAATCTATAATTTACGTGAACGGATCAACAACGAATTATAAATTATAAGATTTCCAATGTCGTCGATACGTTAGCAAGAGCTATCACAGCCGTTGAACTCAAGACGACCGTAGTTCTGCGTAGTTTCGTTACGATAGTTTTACGTAGTTTTGCGCTACAAAAAGTTATCACTTTCCGTACAACCATTACCGTTATATAGGGCGGCGGGATCCCTTGGTGCGGCCGACCGAATTTGAACCATTCAATCTCAGTCTCCTACTCCCGATAGGAACTCAGTAGAGATGGGTAGCAGAGGGCGAATTGGCTCTATCCTTCTCAATAGACAGATTCGAAGCAGTTCCTTCTCTTCGAAGTGCTCTTCCCGGCCGAGCCTCCAGGAACTGTCCTTCACGAAGAACAACCTGTCCGTTCACAATCACGTATGTTA
>CAZJUU010000152.1:0-4603 GCA_964549295.1 uncultured Candidatus Bathyarchaeia archaeon | reverse complement strand
TTTCAGCTACTTTGTGAGCATTGTTAGCTTGGCATGTGAATGGGCAGCCCACCCCCACTATTTCAGGCTTTCTTGTTCTTACTTCCTCCTGAATCTCTCTCCATGACAAGCCCAGTTGGACGTGTTGTCCGGTCCGCTTTCGATTCCTCAGCGCGGATGCTGTACAGTCCAATATCTCGACACTGTGGCCAGCTTGCTCCAGTACTGCTGCGACGTAGGCTAGGCCAAGAGGAGGTGAGATGCTATAGCTAGGTTCGTCGATTGAAACTGTAGCAGGAGCGGACACTAGCAGAACGTTCGACAAGGACTTCACGAGTCTTCCAGTATTTGCTGCAACTGCACTTATTCGTTTTCAGCTATTTTAGCCTCATCTCGATCTCTGAGTGTAGTGCCAAGTTCGGATTTTTCGCTGTGCTTGTCCTTGCTAGCGCGCGCAAACCCTTTTTGACTAATGAAATTGACCATATCTCATATCCAGGGCTAGCAGAGATGTCGTCAGGAAGGTAACCAATAGTATCGAGCGCGCGCTAGAAATGTCACGAGTTTTCCCAGTGTCGTCCGTAACCTTCATAGTTTGCATGGAAAAGACTTGGATCCATCAGCCAAAGGCGGCCCTTAAGACATCATCTTCCGTTCGTCCTGTGCTCTAGATCATTCTAGGCCAATGGTCCTCCTGATGGTGTAGAGAAAAACTACAAGAATGAAGATGGAAAACGCGCCGTAACCGAATAATTGACCGGAAATACTCATATTGTCCTGGAAGATCATACCGCAAATAGACAGGAGCAGTACCAGAACCGCGAGAATGCCTACCGGAGATCTTGCAAATGCCTCTTCCAGAGTTGGCTTCTCCCTCATTACAATGGGCCCATGCTCTACATGCAGCATCAATAATGAGATCGTCACGAACACGCATACAAGTGTGGCCAAAACAATGCTCTCAAAAGGGTTTGACGAGACGAAAACGTACTCGCTTCCACTCAAGTATAGATTCAGAGTTAGCATGGAACTGATCATTGTACCGATGGGTACCAACGTGTATGTCGAGAACATCTCTCTCCCCCTACACGGCCAGAATAGTCTTGTTAGTCCTATCATGATTGCCGCTGCAAACAGAAACGCAGGTCTTCCTACTGAGCTATAGTAGAATGCATATCCCTTAAACAAGTTGTTTTCCCATACCGGAGCAACGTGAAATGAGAAAAGAGACGAAAAAGTGACAATTGAAGCCAAAATCGCAACCAGAATACTGATGCGCTGAATGTTAGGATTGTGAACAAAACCGGGCCAACATCTGGGATTTGTTACTAGGTCAAGGATGCTCGACCTTCTTTCGGACTTCGCCACAGTTGTCACGTTGCGCAAGACGAGCACTGATGTGCAGATCGATGTCGCAGATATGAGCCAGTGATCCATTATGTTGTTCACGTTTCCCAAATTCTGCATCAAATAGGCGATAGGGATTGAAAGCAAGGCCATCGCCAAAGCCAACGCTCTGATGGACAAGCCATTCGTATTTCTACCTTCAAGAAGCACTGGAATCATGGCAGCGCCAATGTTTGAAGATAAGCCAAGCCAGATCAGAATACGTAGAAAAACAGGAAGCTCAGGGACGACTCTCAACAATACGAGGGTCAATAACGGCACTACTACGAGGAATGAACCGTAGATTGCGAAGGATAAACCCAGAAGTTTTAGACATTTTCTGTTGGCAAAGCCGACTTTACGCCCTACCACTAGGATGTAGAGTACAGGGAAGTAGAAGAAAGGAAAAAGGAGCAAGGATTGCTCGTAAGGCTCAAAATGTAGTTTCAAGTGGTGAGTGCCTTGGTCAAGATATATCGCGCACGTTCCTTGTACCACACTGATTTCCTGTTCTCTGCTTCCATCTGTGGCCTCCCATCCTTTGAAATAGTTCTGGCTAATAATGAGCAGACAGGGTTCTTTTGCCTCAATTGACACAAACAGAGTGTTGGGATCTGTTCTTGAAGAACTAACAAATGCATCAACTGATTGCAGGATATTTGTAGTCTTCATACCGGTCTTCGATTCTGGCTTCAGCGGAAAGATCAAGCCCTTGAAATGCGTATTCTCGTAGATGTGCACGCTACTGTCTCTATAAGCCAGTCTAAAATCCTCGTTGATTTCTAAGTAAGACGCGATTTTCAACAATTTGTCATTGTCGGCTACAAGTGACCATGCTTTCATCATCATCCATTTAGACAGGAAATCTATGTCAGTGTTGAGGATGAGATACTTAACTCCGTACAAAGTGGCTTTGGTGAATATGTCAACGTGTTTGTAGATCGCGACAGAGTCGATGAACACAGTGGCGTCAGCACGAATGTCCCTGGTTATTGGCTGGCTTCGTACAATGATCCGAACCATTCTTCCGTACCATTTTCCTTGAAAACCACCCTGAAGGTCTGCTAACATGTTTCTTTGGACGCTACTCCAAGCATTTGGAGACTTCACTTGAATGGTCCGGTTGTCATTGGAGCAACTCTGGTCATCTGTACACAACGAATAGTTTAAGGTAGCCTTATTCAACTGGTCATTTTCAAGCTCTACTATGATATCCAATCTCGAATTGTGGTCCTTCATTAGGAATGTGACGGCGAAGAAGAAGTCACTTGTGATTTCGGGTCTTCCCTGCAGAGTCTGCCGCAGTTCAACTCGATCTCCTGGCCTGGATGAATTCAAAGAAATGGAGAGAACAGGGTGCTGGACCATGTGACTAGAACTAACTAGCCCAACGTGGTATTTTGAGGATTCTGGGTGACTAACAATCCAATGATCCAGATCTCCGGAGTTGCTATCATAAAAGAAAAGCAAGTTTTGGTCGAGTCTTAGAAAATCGTCGTAGATGTCACTAAATCCTCTCCTTTCTTTGAGGTAAAGTGGACGATAGTCCAGTACTTCATGTCCAACGTAGTTAGATGTTATCGTGGAGAGTCCGTAAAATTGTGGTATCTCCATGACTCTAAAGTCTCCTTGCTGGTTTCTTACAAAGTTGTAACCCGAATTTGAGGGGAGATATGGATAATCCGTTGCTATTGGTTCGAATCCTAGGGTTATGTCCGCGAATATCAGAATGCAAACCACCAATGGTAAACTCTGCTTCAGAAGTTTTGTTAACGGCCTTTGGTAGTTCTCGGGATCAAGCCAGCTCCTAAAATGGTTGGAGATCTTCAAGTATCCGATTCCGGCGGATATGCCTGTACACAGATAGACGAAAACAGAACTCCTTCCTACAACACGAATAGATGATGCAAATGGAAGAAAGTTATGCGCCAAGGATGCAACATTCAGTGGTGCGTGACTCGCTGCCGAATAGAAAATGAAGAACACAGACATTATGAGAAAGAACCCGTACTGATCCTTCAGCCTTGGCGTTGTTCTATGGCAGCAAGTTCTTCTGATCACAGGGAGAAGAATCAGCGATAAGATAGTAATCCCTATGTAGTTATAAGGTATGTCCCAGCCTAATCGGAAGAACGTTGAGCGAATGAAGTAAGACGAGACCGGAACTCCCACAAGTGCCTCTGTGGTCCACTTGGTTCCGTAGTAGTACAATGTGAAAACCAAGAACGGCGCCGTCAACAACGTGAACAATACGAAGGATCCAGCACTGTATCGTAGTAGCTCGCGTGAGTCGCTTTGACGGGATCTGCTTTGTTCAAGAAACCATACAAACCTAAAGGTGAGAAAGACTATTGTGAAGAGTAGGCATTGCCACTCTACAAAGAATAGGAGCACCAAAGAGAGCGACGCCAGTATTGCATTGTGAAGATTAGGTCTCTCGAATTGTCTTTCGCAAATCAGTAGCACAATAGGGACGGTGGAGAACCCAACGAGCAAGTTCATGTGGCCATAGTTCAAGTCTGCAAAATGTTGAGTACTGAATGTATATGCGAGCGAAGCGATAAGCGAAGAAGTGTGTTGTTTCGTTATCTTGCGGCCATATATGTACGAAAAGGCGCCAGACATAATGAAACTGCCATAGATGATGAGCCTTAGAGTCAGCAAGAAGTCTCCACTTACAGCATATATCGCTGTTGCAACAAAGTTTGGCAAGTCCTCCCATCCATTGAATGGTGTGAGAGAGATAGGATATCCACCAATATGGTTGCCTAGCCAAAAGGTTCCAAACGGTGCAAAGCCTTGGCGTATCATGGACAACTGTTGTTTCCAAACAAAGAAATTGAAATAGAAGTCCGAGATGGACGAGTTCCCTGGTAGTCCCAGAGGTTGAATCACAATGAACCGCATGTACCAAAAGAGGAAGAAGACGTACAATACTGTCGATGCTAACGCTTTACCCAAACTATCTCCGGCCTTCATGGTTGGACGACCAGGAATATCTGTTGTTTTGTTATCTGGTAACCATAGACCAACGATGATGTCGTTGATATGCCAAAGATACCGTATATGACTTTCCCAGCCAGATTGAGATGAATAATAATCCTGTAATAATCCTATCTGTATCGAACCCAGAAGGAATATGGCGATATGGGCCTGTATCGTGTAAAGTGCGCAGACAAACCTGAGAACTGGATTACTGAAGATTTCCATCTCAAACATGCGTTCAATATCGAAATGA
>CAZJUU010000151.1:0-4643 GCA_964549295.1 uncultured Candidatus Bathyarchaeia archaeon | reverse complement strand
GGAGCGAAAAAGAAGAGTCTTGCACAAATGGACAAGTCACAACAGATTGATGCGAAGAAAGCTGAACCACCTAAGAAGACGAAGGTTAAGGTAGTGTCAGAAAAGAAGATCAGAGGCATAACTGGTCCAAACGTCGATGACAATCGTTTTCTAACAGAGCTTTCAAAGATGGGCGCCATCACGCCCTATGCACTTGCATCACAATTCAATCTACGAATCAGCGTGGCAAAGGACCTGCTTGAAGAACTAGAAAAGAAAAGACTGGTTCAACCAGTAGGTGGAAACGCGCGGCTGAGAATCTACCAAGCAGTTGCCTCCTGAACCTTTGCTGTATGCGTCAGATGAGTTCGCATTCTTGCATTGCCTATTTCCAGCATTCACTGGTAAATCCGCAAATCATCGGCCGAATACTTACTTCAGGTTTCAGGCACGCACAACGGATATGCGTTGTCCTTCCTTAACGGATCTAAAGAGCTCCAAGTTCTGGGTTATCTTGCCAAGCATATTCACTGGACTGTAAGGTTGTGTCTTGCCGTAGAAGATGCAGATGGCTGATCCAACAGGCCAGAAAGCTATTGCGCCAGTCTCAACATTCGGCTTGGGTTTCTCGGGTCCCATTTCGAAAGGAACTTCAAAATAAACCTCCTCCTTCCACAGAGCAGCCCTTCCGTCGAGTGGAAGCTTTCTCAATATGCCATCAACGGTTCTTGGTGAAAGAAAACGGACAAACTCTCCCTCAGCTTCTCCAGAACCTTCCACCAGAAATCGGATCTTGATTCTTGATTCTGCTTTGGACACCCATTCTTCACCAGAACAACCCAAGTATTGAACCTCCTTGAGACGATGTCTATCTCAAATAGGTTTTGTCACTTTCCAAAGAATGCCTAGATGTCCAGTGTTCGATTCTAAACGATGGTTTCTGGACCAGTTGAATAATATCTGACTTCTGAAATCGTTATAGGAGCGGGGTCAGCTAAGATCTGAAGGCGAGGTCATTGTCAAGTCAGAAACGCAAAGTAGTCATTATGGGAGCAGCTGGAAGGGACTTTCACAATTTCAACATGTGCTTCAAAGCGAATGCCCAGTACGAGGTAGTTGCTTTCACTGCTGCTCAGATTCCAGGGATCGCGATGAGAATGTATCCACCTGCACTTTCAGGTTCGGATTATCCAGAAGGGATTCCCATTTGCCCTGAACAAGATCTCGCCAGAATAATTGAAGACAAACAAGTGCAAGAAGTTGTTTTGGCGTACAGCGATCTGCCGTATTCTGAAGTGATGCACAAGGCATCGTTGGTTTTGAAATATGGCGCGGACTTCAGGCTGATAAGCCCCAAATTTACAATGCTCAAAACAAATGTTCCTGTTGTATCTGTATGCGCCGTGAGGACCGGTGCTGGAAAGAGCACAGTGACGCGCAAGGCCTGTGCGATTGCAAAGAGTCTGAAGCTGAGATTCTCAGTTATCCGTCATCCTATGCCCTACGGTGACCTGGCCAAGCAGGTTGTGCAGAGGTTCAGAACCTATGAAGACTTAGACGTTCAAGACTGCACAATAGAAGAGCGAGAGGAGTATGAACCTCACATAGACGCGGGAAACACAGTCTATGCTGGAGTCGACTATGCGAAGGTTCTATCCGAGGCTCGGGAGGATGTGGACATGATCTTCTGGGATGGTGGCAACAACGACCTTCCCTTCTATGAGCCTAGCCTTCACATCGTTGTGGCAGACCCGCATAGACCCGGCGACGAGTTACTATATTATCCAAGCGAGATCAACTTGAGAATGGCTGATGCTGTAGTTATCAACAAAGTGGACACGGCTCAACAGAAAGATGTTGAAACTGTTGAGAGAAATGTCAAGAATCTAGATTCAAAGATCGACATCTTCAAAGCTACATCATCAATCTCAGTTGACAATGAGGAATTGATCAAGGACAAGCGTGTTCTTGTGGTCGAGGACGGCCCTACAGTCACACATGGTGAGATGCAGTGGAGCGCGGGTTCTCTGGCAGCGTGCAAGTATCAGGCTGCAGAGATTGTTGATCCCCGTCCATATGCAGTGGGCTCCATCAAGAAGGCATTCGATGATTATCCTCATATGAGGAATGTCTTGCCCGCCATGGGATACAGTAATTCGCAGATTATGGATCTTGGTGAAACTATGAAGAGGACACCATGTGATCTGGTAATTGTTGGTACCTCTATTAATCTCAAGAGACTGGTCGGATTCGTTCAACCAGCTGTGAGAGTTCGATATGAAATTCAAAGTCCTAAGTTCGAATCGTGGTTGCAAAGTCAACTTCGGAATTTGGCTTGAGATTTGTGGCGAACCGCTAATCTCATCCGGTGACTTTTCTAACGTTTTCCGCTATGTACGTTACATCTTCAGGTGAGACTTTTGGGTGAATTGGCAGCGAGAATACTTGGCGCGCCGCTTTCTCGGTTTCGGGCAATGCTTTCTTCTTGGATCCGATACTATCGCGGTATAGCGGTTGCATATGGACTGGAGTCTCATAGTACACAGCTGCCGCTATGCCCTTGCTTTCAAGTCTCTCAACGATCTTGTTCCTCTTGCCAGCGTTTGCACCTCTTAGTCTGACCGTGTATAGATACCAAGAATGCTTGATGCCCTCCGGTTCTCGCGGAACCACCAGTCTCCCTGAAGTGCTCAGTTGCTGTGTCATCATCTCTGCATTTCGTCTTCGCTTCTCAAGGAATGAAGGAAGTTTCTCAAGCTGAACCTTGCCTATAGCAGCTTGGATCTCCGTCATTCTGTAGTTGCATCCTAACCGAGTCACCCAGTATGGTCGCTCTTCTCCATGTGTTCTAATCATTCTCAGGGCTGAAATGTAGTCATCATCATTTGTAGTCACCATACCGCCCTCTCCGGTTGTCATGTTCTTCGCCCCGTAGAAACTGAAGCATGTCATATCTGCCATGGAACCAGTGGTTCGGCCCTTGTACATGGCTCCATGAGACTGCGCTGCATCCTCGATCACTACCGAATCATGTTCATGAGCCATCTCAAGGATAGGATCCAAATCAGTTGGCAGGCCGTAGATGTCAACAGCGATAATCGCCTTAGTCTTTCGACTGAGCAGTCCTTCAATATTCTCGGCCTTGATACAGTAAGTATCCTTGTCAATATCGGCGAAAATCGGTTTTGCACCCGTCAAAAGAACCGCGTTTGCTGTGGCCACAAAAGTGAACGATGGAAGCACAACTTCATCGTCGGGTTGAACGTCAGCCGCCAGAAGCGAGGCATGAAGAGCCGCCGTTCCGTTTGAAACTGCGACTGAATGTTTCACACCAACATATTTTGAGTAGTTTCGTTCAAGCTCTAGGACTCGTGGACCCATCCCACTCTTGTCAGTGAGTATGCCGCTCTTCAGAACTTCCTCCACGGCTTCAATTTCTTCTTTGCCGATACATGGGTCATTGATTCTTATCATGTCCTTCAATACGAAAGCCCTGCAATTACCGCTGTACCATTCATTCGATTAATAGCATTTTCTCGACAGAAACCTGATTGTCATCCGGTAGATCAACAGCAACATTTTCGTTCGATAATGGTCTTAGATTCGTTTCAATTTTACTAGCACTTCATTCTGGATCCATTGTATTCCTGCGCCTGAGAGATTATATTTTCCCTTATCTGCAACCAACCTTCCATCACGTCTAAGCTCACTAGCTCGCGCTCTAACAGCCTCCGCCTTCATAGTTTTCCAACTCGAACTCAGCAACGTACTCAACTCCTCGTCGGAAAGCTGGGTCGGATGCAGTGCATACAACACCAACGCCAAAGCCTCCTTCGCAGTGATCATGTCAACTGGAACCGTCAATCGTGGCTTGCCGTCCGCACCACGTTCAACAATACCTTCCAGACTCAAAGGTAACTCAACCGATTGAATGCTCGGAACTCCGGTGGGCATCGATGAGGCTGGAGATGTTGTGCTTGGAGCAAGCGTAACATCTTTCATGAGATCCTCAAACCTTTCCTTCACGTAATCAAAATTCCCTTCCAGTTCTATCTCAAGGTCGCCTCGCTTGATTCTAAATCTCAGTTTTTCATTACTTGACATGCATAGACACCTGGCTTTCACGTTGTAACCATACAGCCAGTTATTGATTGTTTCGATTCATGTCTAGACGCATGCAAACATGCAATCTGATTCCTTTCACTCAAGATGGGTCAAACGAAAGTTTTAAGCTAGGACAATGCATGTTGGGCACAGCGGTCGCCTGAGACGAGGCTGGACATATGGGTCGCGAGACAGCAACGCTGTCCGACCAGCCGTAGTCTAGAGAGCTGGAAAAGCTCAGAAAACCTGGTCTAGGACATAGCAAGGCGTCCAATGGCCTTCCAAGGAATTGAAGTATCTTGTTTCCGAAGAAAGCCAACGACCCGGGTCCGAATCCCGGCGGCCGCACCATGGATTCACCATACTAAGACGTAGAAAGACCATCAGGTAAGCAAGTGTGTTTTTTTGTCTTGACTTATCAACTGGAATAATCTTGCAGTCTAATAACTATTAGATTGGCAATATTCAGGTATCAAGTCATATATGCCATTGAGTGAACTCCCAAATCTTATGAATCACAATTTGTGACTAACTACTTATTCTTCATCAGAGGTCTGATT
>CAZJUU010000150.1:0-4647 GCA_964549295.1 uncultured Candidatus Bathyarchaeia archaeon | reverse complement strand
GGATTCCTATCTTCAATATGCCACAAGGCATGCCTTATCGACTGCTCCAGCTGTTCCTCGTCAAAGGATCTTGAGATTATTGGAACTCCCAGCTCTTTTGCGGCCCTGTGGGCATGTTCCAAATCATGTGAATCTTTCATTCCAATTGAGAAAAGCGTAACATCTCGATCCAACGATTTCGCCAAGACCACAATGAGACCACTGTCCAGTCCTCCTGAGAATGCTACTGCGACGTTAGGCGTGTCACATGTGCGAGCTTGCGTGGAGTTAAGAAGCTGCTGGAGAACTATCTTGTGGATCGAGATATTCGAAATACGGCTCTTCGTAGACGCCTCTATTGTTCTTGCAGGAACAAAATCCAAACCGCTTCGAGTTATTGTTGCAACATTTCCTGGGGGAAAGAATTTTGGAGAGTCAATGCCGACACTCCAAAGCGCTTTATTCTCAGATGCAGCCGCATGGATCTCAGAGGATTCACCATAGTACATAGGTGAGAGGCCTAAGGTGTCTCTAGCAAGAAACATTTCACCATTAGCAACTGCAGATATGACGAATGCTCCGTCACATGATTTCACTAGTGTTGTAGGGAGATCCAGATCGATGGTCGCCCCGATCCTTCGTGCGATTTCTTCGACTCCAATCACAGAATTCTCTGAGTAGACTTCTCCCTCCAGCGCAAAAGCTCCACCTGGAACTTGAACCGGTTGAGGCGCATCGACTGGGAGGACTCTCATTAGGTCGTATCCGATGGCGACTGGCGAATCGAGATTACGCCCCTCCAAACTTGAAATGTTGTTGGAGATTACTGCCTCATCGCCAGTCGATACGCCGTAGGCATCGTTTCCACGGTGCGACAGCACCTTCATCATATGTAATACGATGGGAACAACGTTTCTGCCTTTTTTGCTGAGGCAGGCAACGATCGCCCCCAAAGCCGTCACAACAGAAATACCGAGAAAGAAATAGCTGAGTCGGATGGGTTGGAAATCAAGTTGGGGGACTCTGCTTTTCTCTTTCAGTCCTTTCTATAGCCGTATCCACTAGTCTTCCCGCAACGCCAAGATATGTGGCGTAGTCCAGACAGTATTCAATTTCGCTCTTCGAGAGTCTTCTAGTGACTTCATCCGTGCCGATCAGAACCTCTTTGAAAGCAATGCCTTTCTCCAGAGACTTCATTGAGCATTTTCGCACCAACTCGTGAGCTTCCTGTCTACCCATACCTTTCTCAACCAATTTTCCTGTAACCCGTTCAGAAAGTATCATTCCCCCGGTCAGTTCCAAATTCCTCTTCATGTTCTGAGGGAAGACCACAATCCCACGGAGAACATCACACATCTTTTTCAGCATTTCATCCAACAGGATGAATGCAAGGGAAAAGACGAAGCGTTCATTGGCGGAGTTAGTCAGATCCCTTTCATGCCATAGAGGTATGTTCTCATATGATGTGATCGTCAGAGACCTCATGAGTTTTGCGAGGCTACATACTCTCTCACATGTTACAGGATTTCTCTTCGCGGGCATCGCTGAACTCCCAACCTGTCTCTCTGCCTCAAATGGTTCCATCAGTTCCTGTATCTCGGTTCTCTGAAGGTTTCTAATCTCGGTGCCAAATTTGTCGAGACTACACGCAATATTCGCAAGGAACGAGACTAGTTCAGCATGTACATCTCTTTGAACGACTTGGGTGACCATATCTGCAGGTTGGAGTCCAAGCCACTTCAAAGCTATCTCCTGAACCTGTATCGCTTTCTCACCTAATCCGGCACCAGTTCCAACTGCTCCCATGATCTTTCCGACGAGAACTCTTTTTCTGAGTTCACTGAGTCTCTGAATATGTCTCGCTACTTCCCTGAGCCAGACTGCGAATTTGAACCCCAGTGTTATTACGCCGATGTGTTGTCCGTGAGTTCTTCCAACCATTATGACGTCTCTATGTTTACGCGCAAGTTCCTTGATCACCGTCTCAAGTTGGACAAGATCATTCTCCACGATAGCCAACGCGTCTTTGAACTGGAGAGCTGTGGCTGTATCTTCGACATCGTTACTGGTCAGACCGAAGTGAACCCATCTTTTCCCATCTTCTTCACAGACCTCTGTCAGAGCCTTCACCGCCGCCATTAAGTCATGTCCAATCATTCGATCAATCTCGTTCCGACGCTGAACGGTGACATATCTGGTGCTCGCTTTCTTCACAATCTCCTCTGCCGCTTCTTTTGGAATATTTCCAACGGCAGCATGCGCATACGCCGTGGCAGCTTCGACTTTCAATATGTTCTCGAGACGACGCTCTTCTTCAAAAATGGCCTTCATCTCAGGTGAACCGTATCTACCCGTGTCAATAGGACATACAGGCATGGAATTACCTCCAATCCGGTCTCTTTACCCGCTGTATGAATTCATATTCTTATGCGTTTGGGCGCTACGATATGCTCATACCGAGTGGAATTCGAGGTTTTTGTCCACTCACTGAAAAGTCAGTACTCCGAAAGCACTCGCTGCTCCTCTTCGCCCTCCTTCTTCAGCATCGTCCATTCTTCTGCACTTATTGTTCCGCCAACTTCCTCCTTGATCTTCTTCGAAAGCGTGGAACCTATGAGCGGAACCTTCATCAGCTCCGTTACGCTGGCCTTCTTAATGTCGCCAATTGTCCTATAACCCGCATTGTACAACGTCCTTGCTCTAACTCTGCCGATACCCCGTAGCTTGACTAGGGGAATCAACTCCTCTCTTATGCCAGTTTCAATTCTGAGCCTCAATCCAGCCATCTGCGAAAGAAGGTCCTTGTAACCGAAGAGCTTCGTCAGCTCGTGTGAGGCATATAAGAGCCAATCAGCCATCTCAACGAGCCTTAGCAGATCTCCGGGCTCAACTTTATGGCGGTTGAGTATGCCGTCTTCTGTGACTTCATCGATCCAGTCCAGAAGGACTCTTGAACACTTCAGTTCGGCCAAGAATTCTTCATATGCAGCTTGTTCAATCAGTTCATCTGGGAGAGGAAACATTAGTTCAGCCGAATGCGTTTCAGCGAACAATGACAGCTCGTCAGTCTCTCTTCTTCTTGGATAGAGTTTTGGAGCTATGTCAGGAGTATGTGATATGAGATGCAGTAACGTCAGGTCAGTGAGTGCTTTTGGTCTGTTCTGAAGGCCATCACGTATTATCACAGCAGTGACAGGGTCGATGTAGAGTTCGGACACTCTTCTTCCAAACTCTGTTGCGTAGATTTTTTCTCCTCTAAATTCAGTCATTCTTTCTTTGTCTAGGTAAGCCAATATTTCTCCGATCTTTCCCCGAATCATCTTCGGACCATATTGAAAAGCGTAGAATGTTTTCCCAAAGAAGTCATAGATTCCTTCTTCAGTATGCGCGTATCCAGTCGCAATTGTTGCAAGTACGTGGGGGCGGAGCACCTTCTCCACAGCTAGTTTTGACCACAGTCTCTCAGGTTCGGCTAGAACATAGTTTTCCATAAGTTGATCTTGCTCATCAGGCGACAACGCCACAAGAACAGCTTCTCCAAACTTGTCGTATCTAGGTCTTCCAGCACGACCAGAAAGCTGCTTGTACTCGAGCACAGAGATTGGATAGCGTCCGTACCCCGGTTCATATCTCATATAGCTACCTACAACAACGGTTCGAGCCGGCAAGTTCACCCCAGCTGCCAGTGTTGGAGTGGCGGAAAGAATCTTCAGACGCCTGTTCCTGAAGGCATCCTCAACAAGTCTTCTATGGACTGTTGCAAGTCCCGCATGATGAAACCCTGCACCGTAGCGAATCTGGTCAGCTAGAATCTGCGTTAGTCTAGTCTTCTCACCAGTTTCCAAAACCTTCTTCGCGAGAAGCTCTAGGCCTCTTTCTTCTTGCCTTGACAACGTCTTCTTTAGTGCCAAGGATGCTTTCTTGCCCATCTCAACAGAAGCTTTTCTAGTCTCGTTGAAGATCAGGGCCTGTCCTCCAGAGTTGACAGTGTCAAGCACAATATCTAACACGTGGTTGCCACAGATTTCCTGGATGGCTCTGGCGGATCCGTCTCTGAAGTGAATTTCTCCGTTGCAGTAGACACCTTCCTTCAGCGGAACCGGCCTCCATTCTGTGGTCACTGGAATTGCTTTCAGCCATTCGGCAACATCCTCGGCATTCCGTATTGTGGCGCTAAGAGCTAAGAACTGAATCTTTGGGTTTATGTGCATCAGTCGTGTGAGGACGACTTCTAATGTTGGTCCTCTGTCTGACTCAGTAAGAAGATGAATCTCATCTGCAACTACTGTGGCAATATCTTTGATCCATGAGGCTCTGTGTCTAAGGAGGCTGTCTGCCTTCTCGTTCGTAGAGAATATTATGTCATATCTGCCCAACCATTGATCCGAGCTATCATAGTCACCTGTTGATATTCCAATTTTGACTGGTTGGCCGTCGAGTTTCGTGATTCCTGAATACTTGCTAAAGTCGCTGTATTTCTCACTTGCGAGTGCTCTGAGAGGGGTCAGATACAGTGCCTTTCCTCCATTGGTTAGCAAGTTCTTAATGACGCACAGTTCTGCAATCAGGGTCTTGCCGCTAGCGGTGGGACTTGCGAGGACGAGATTCTTCCCCTCTAGGACGCCGGCCTTCACGGCGTCTTCTTGCGGTGGATACAGGTCATCATAC
>CAZJUU010000149.1:0-4685 GCA_964549295.1 uncultured Candidatus Bathyarchaeia archaeon | reverse complement strand
GAATCTTGGATCGAGGCCAAGGAACGTCTCTATCACTTTCTCATTCTCTTCGACAGAAATGCTGCACGTCGAGTAGACTAGTCTGCCTCCCAACCTTACTTGATTGGCGCATTGATTCAGCATCTGCAACTGAATTTGAGAGAACCTCTTGAAATCTGTCAGTTTGATCCTCCATTTTGCAGAGGGCGTCTTGGCGAAAGTGCCACTGTTGCTGCAAGGCGGATCCAACACAAGGACATCTGCTTCAATATTGAGAGGAAGAGATTGACGTGCGTCAGCAAGGAATGGTTGAGCTATGTTGACTCTCATTCGTCTCATCTCCTTCTTCCAGATAGCGATCCTTCTCTCCGATATGTCGAACGAGTAGATTGTTCCACGATTCCGCATCAGCTGAGCAAGAAAACTTGTCTTTGCGCCTGGGGCCGCGCAGACATCGAATACGACACTTCCCGGTTTCGGTTTCGCAGCCAGTGCAGTGTAGCAACTCGATTTGTCTTGAACTTGAATTTCTCCTGATCTTACAAACTTGGAAAAGGGTGGGAGACCACGCGATCTCGACAGTCCGTAGACATACTTCATTCCTTTGATCTTGTCTAATTCTATTCCGTCTCGCTTCATTTTCTCGACGATTGTGGACTCATCTTCAGCCAACGTATTCACACGGATGTATGTGGGAGGAGGTGTCTTGTCTGCGTTGAGAATGGCAATAGCATTGCTTCTTCCAAACATCTTCACGCAGTATTCGACATACCATCTGGGGTGAAAGGTTTTCAGAGCAATAGCTTCAGAGTCGGACGCATCGGTCAAAGCGGATTCTGGTCGAAAACCGAGAAGCTTTCCAAACGTAAGTTCCAGCGGCGCTAACTCTCGCCACCCCAGAAGCTTTCTTCCAGCTTTCAGAAAGGCTACGGCATCATTCCAGTCAACGTTCTTGACTACAGTCCAATAGGTGTAGATTCGTGCAAAGCTTCGAGGTCCAGCCTTAAGACTCTGATACGTCAGCGACGGATCAGCAAGTTCCAGCAGCTTTTCAATGAGATTCTGTCGACGTGTAGATTCTAATACAAGTCGTTGTGCAAGTCGAAGGGATCCTAGATCTTTGATTCCCAGCTGATTGGAAGATCTAGCAAGAGCCTGTCGCTCGCTTAACCCTTCTATCTCCATCCAACTGAGTGTCTCCACTGCAACGGCTAGAGCGTCCGACAAAAGCAAGGGCTGTGTCGACCTGTCGATCCTAAGTGTTCTACTTGAATCTGATCAAATTCCTTCTATGTAAACTGATTCTCTCTTGTTCGAATTCAGTATTGGTCTAGGGCAAGTCTTATGAAATCATGTAGCTAAGCGTCCTTGGGGAACTGTCGAGTGGGCAGCAAGCTCGAGGACTTCTTCAGTGTCACTGAGAGTGTGCAGGTTACAGCACCCAAACAGAACGCAAGAGACGTTGAATCCTCGGCATCAATCCCCAAAGATCTTTCCGAGTCCTACATTGTAGGCGTTGGCTACGATGGTGAGAGACGTCAGGCTTTTCTGAAACTGTATGAACCGAATCAACAGCAAATATTTCTTTGGTATGATGACACGGGTCACAAACCATACTGTCTAGCTCAGGGCCCCATAGAGAATCTCGAATCCAACGAATCAATAGTGAAACATGTTGGATTTGAGAGGCTGGAACCGGTGAAGAAGTATGATGCCTTGCGGGATGAGAATGCTGAGTTAGTGATGATAGTTGCCAAAGATCCTTTGGCAATTGGTGGAAAACCCTCTGGATCAATAAGAGATCTAGTGAAAGCCTGGGAAGCTGACATCAAATATGTAGAGAACTACATCTACGACAGGGCAATCTCCCCCGGTATGCCATACCGTATCAAGAATGGCAAACTCGCGCCAGTTGAATACAAGCTTCCCAGTGATGTTCTAAACTCTGTTGAGAAACTCCTAAGCAAAGAATCTGATGAGTACAGAAGGTTGGCTCTCGAATGGATCCGACTTCTTGAGTGTCCAGTTCCAGAATTCTACAGAGCCAGCCTCGACATAGAAGTCTATCAAGACGTTCCTACCCGAATGCCCGATCCAACAACAGCTGAACAAGCAATAATATGCGTAGGAATCGTAGACTCGACCGGCAAGAAACGTGTACTTCTCTTGAAGAGACCGAACGTGGAGGAAGGTGCCGAGATCCTACCAAAGGACGCAAGCGTTGAGTACCTTGAGAATGAGAAAGACCTGATTGCGGAAGTATTCAAGATAATACTGAGTTACCCCGTGATTGTGACGTTCAACGGTGATGACTTCGATCTCCGATACCTGTGGAATAGAGCCCAGATCAAAGGCTTCGACAGGAAAGACATTCCAATCGAGATGGGAAGAGAAACAGCCACAACGAAGAATGGGATTCACATAGACCTCTACAAGTTCTTCTTCAACAGGTCAATCCAAGTCTATGCATTCGGACAGAAGTATAGGGAGAATACCCTTGACGAGATCGGTCGAGCGCTTCTGGGACTTGGAAAAAAGGAAATAGAGAAGACAGTCTCCGACCTGTCATACGGAGAGTTGGCGTCCTACTGCCTCAGAGACTCCGAGATAACCCTGGGCTTAACAAGTTTCAAAGAAAACTTGGTAATGAAACTAGTAGCGGCATTGTCAAGAATCGGGTACATGTCGTTTGAAGATGTCTCTCGTCAAGGTGTATCAAACTGGATAAGAAGCACACTCTACAACGAGCATAGGCGCAGAAACTTTCTGATTCCACGATCAGACGACATAATCGCACTAAAAGGGGTAACCTCGACCGAAGCGGTCATCAAGGGAAAGAAGTACAAAGGAGCCATAGTTGTAGAACCAACACCAGGAATACATTTCTCGGTAGCCGTCCTAGACTTCGCGTCTCTATACCCATCAATAATCAAAATATGGAATCTTGGATACGAAACGATACTCTGCCCACACAGGGATCCAGCCTGCAAAGAAAACAAGGTTCCAGGAACATCACACTGGGTATGCAAGAAGAATCGAGCGCTAGAAAGCCTACTAATAGGTTCCTTGAGAGATCTTCGAGTAAACTGGTACAAAGTCAGATCGAAAGACAAAACCTTGCCGGAGAACGTCAGAGGCCTATACAGCGTAATCCAGAACGCATTGAAAGTCGTACTTAACGCCTCGTACGGCGTCTTCGGAAGCGATCGATTTGCATTGTATTGTCCGCCCGTAGCCGAAGCAACTGCCGCGATCGGAAGGTACGCGATAACGAATACTATTGAGAAGGCGCGATCGGTGGGCATGAATGTGGTGTATGGTGATACAGATTCGATCTTTCTTGGCAATCCAACGCCTGAGCAACTGGATGAACTGATTGAATGGTCGAAGAACTTTCTTGGCATGGAGCTTGAGGTGGACAAGAGATATCGATACTTGGTTCTGAGTTCTAGAAAGAAGAACTACCTTGGGGTTCTGCCTGATGGTTCTGTGGACATTAAGGGACTCACAGGGAAGAAGAGGCATATCCCAGAGTTTCTCAAGCGTGCTTTCTATGATATGATCAAGATACTTAGCAAGGTTCAGTCGGTTGAGGAGTTCGAGGAGGCGAAGACAAGGATAAAGGAGATTGTTAGAGACTGCTATCTGATGCTGAGGGATAGACGCTTCACCCTTGACGATCTTGCGTTCAACGTTATGATTAGCAAGTCTCCTGATGACTATGTCAAGACAACTCCTCAACACGTGAAAGCGGCAGAACTGCTGTCCAGTCGGGGAGTAGAAGTTAGAGCGGGAGATCTCATATCCTTTGTCAAAGTCGTCGGTGAACCGGGAGTGAAACCGGTGCAAGTAGCCTCAGTGGAGGAGGTTGATGTGAGTAAGTACGTTGAATATCTTGACTCGACCTTCGAACAGGTTCTGGATGCGTTGGGAACTGATTTTCAAGAGCTTATCGGTGCGAAAAGATTGGAATCATTCTTCGCAAAATAGCAAATGCCTCCCGCATTTTTATGAATGCCTGAACCTACCAAAATGAAGCTCAGTCTTGAAACAAAGGAAAGAGTTCATGTTGATTACCATAATCGGATTGAAGGGCTTGCCACTGGTTAAGGAAGGAGATGACCTAGGCAAGATGATAGTCGAAGGCGCAAAGAGACAGGGTGACGAGATATTAGACGGAGACGTGGTGGTGGTTGCGCAGAAGATTGTCTCGAAGTCTGAGGGCCGAACACTAGACCTTGGCACTGTCGTACCGTCTCCTTTTGCGCGTGAGGTAGCTCGACGAACACGAAGAAGTGCGAAACACGTTGAAACGATCCTTAAGGAAAGTAGCAGGATCGTGAGGATGCAGAAATCGCACCTGATAACTCAGACCAAGCATGGGTTCATTTGTGCAAACGCTGGCGTCGATAGGTCAAATGTTGAAGAGAAGTCGCATGTTGTTCTTCTACCCGAAGATCCAGATCGTTCCGCGATCATGATTCGAAACCGGATCTCAGAACTGTCGAAACATAGTGTGGCTGTGATCGTCTGCGACACTTTTGGGAGACCTTGGAGGCTCGGATACGTCAATGTTGCTCTAGGCCTTGCTGGAATGAAGCCTCTAAGAGATTACAGAGGAGCCAAAGACATGTTCAATCGCAATCTCACAGTCACAATGATGGCTGTGGCGGATGAACTAGCATCGGCAGCTGAGCTTGTCATGA
>CAZJUU010000148.1:0-4697 GCA_964549295.1 uncultured Candidatus Bathyarchaeia archaeon | reverse complement strand
GAAACGATCTTCTATCTAATATGTACCGAGCGGGCAAGATACGTTTTAATAGAAAGTTGAGCGGCTAGATCTAGTTGGGGAGAATATCCTATGAGTATCGAGAACTACGTTCTTCCCGCAGCGAGAACCAGCTATTTCATGAATGTGGGCACGCTGATCTATGGTGGAGGTGCTTCAAAGGCCGTTGGTTCAGAAGCAAAGAGATTGGCAGTGGGAAAAGACCCCGTCCTGCTAGTGACGGATAAGGGAGTTATGAAGGCTGGAGCGCCAAACAAGATTAAAGAAATCATGGAAAATGAGGGGCTGCGCGTTGAAGTCTATGACGAGCTTGCGGCAGAACCAACTCTAGAGAGTTCGAGAAAACTGATTGCAGAGGCCAGAGAGCGTAAGCACTCTCTAGTGGTGGGGGTCGGCGGCGGAGCTGTAATGGACAGCGCCAAAACAGCAGCCGTGATGTCAACGAACCCGGGAGACATTAACGACTATATGGCTTACGCTGAAGACCGGGTCAAAGAGAAGTCGCTTCCTAAGATCCTTCTTCCAACAACCTCGGGAACTGGTAGTGAGGTCTCAATGTTCGCCGTAATAGTCGATACGAAAGGTGTCAAGAACTTCATGACAAGCCCCAAAGCATTGGCGGATACAGCGATCGTTGACCCACTAAACGTTATCACATGCCCGTCCAGACAGACTGCTGGAAGCGGCATGGATGCCATGGCTCATTCAATGGAAAACGTGCTATCACTAGGCTATTCACCGTTCTCGGATATGATCGGACTGCAATCAATCAAATTGGTCGCTCATAATTTGCGAACCGCCTACTATTGGGGAGACAACTTGGAAGCTAGGTACAACATGTCAATCGCCGCGTTGCTGGGAGGCCTTGCCATGGGAGCCACACCCGCCGGTGCAAACATAGGACATTGCATATCAGAAGCTCTAGGGCCTATGTACAAAGTGCCTCACGGAGTCGCATGCGCTGTTGTCACACCGTACATGATGGATTACAACATGCCCGCATGCATTGATAGACTCGCCACGGTTGCCCAAAACATGGGTCTGGATGTGCACGGCCTATCTAAGCGAGAAGCCGCCATTATGGCAGTCGAAGCGACAAGAGACCTGGTGAGAGATCTGGAACTGCCAATCTCGCTTAAGGAAGTCGGATTTCCAAAGAGCGACATTCCCAAGTTCGCGAAATACCTCGTGGAAGAACGTCAATCCTACTATTACCTGCAAACCTACAATCCCAGAAAGCTTACAATCGAGAACGTCACAGAACTGCTGGAGAAGATGTACGAAGGTCGAATAACCGGCGAGTAGAATCCAGGAATTGCCGCGCAAAACCAAATCTCCTCCTTTTTTTGAACATTCAGAATCTCAGTCGGCTGACGAGTTGGTTGTTCTGGAACTCTTTCTCTAGATCTGGCGCGTAGAATTGCCAGTATTGGAACTCCTCACCAAGGAACAGTTGCAAACCATTCATGAATCATCTCTTGAGATACTTCAGAATAGGGGCATCAGGTTCCAGAACGATGAGGCACTAGAGTATCTAAGGAGAGCCGGCGCAGAAGTTGATTCTAGTAGTGGGATAGCCAGATTCTCAAGGGATATCGTAGAGAGTTCGATTAGGAAGGCGCCAGCTGAATTCACATGGCGAGCCAGAGACCCGAAACATGACCTTCACGTCGGAGGAGACTCATGTTGGTCAATTCCCGGGTACGGATGCAACTACATACTAGACCTAGATGGCAACCGCAGACTCGGAACGATTAAAGACGTTTCTGACCTTACAAGACTAGCGGATTTCCTCCCCCACATCGACGCCGGAGGAGGACTACCAGTCGAACCTTCAGATCTATCTCCGAGAACGGCTTTCGCTCGAACACTGTTCGAAATGCTAAGGAACACCGGCAAATGCGTAATGGGATATACCTTGGGCAGAGACGTTGCTCGCGACAGTATAGAATTTGCGTCAATACTCGTCGGCGGCGAGAAAGAACTCACCAAGAACTGCGCAATTGTCGGTTTGATCAATCCAAAGAGCCCACTTGAATACGACTCAAAGATGATCGAAGGATTGATCGAGTACTCGAGACGTTCTCTGCCAACAATTATCGCATCACTAGTAATCTCCGGGGCAACCGGCCCTGTCACCCTTGCAGGTGCACTTGTTCAACACAATGCCGAAGTCCTAAGTGGTGTGGTTCTTTCGCAGTCCGTTCGATCGGGAACACCTAACATCTACGGAAGCGCTTCGTGTATAATGGATATGCGAACCGGTGTTCCTTCTATAGGCAGCCCAGAAGCGGTCATGTTCCAGGCAGCTGTTGCGCAGCTCGCAAGATTTTACGGTCTTCCAAGCAGAGGAAGCAGCCTCGCCTCCGACTCAAAGTTCCCCGATGCCCAGTCCAGCTATGAAAAAGCTATCGGAGCAGTTGTTGGAGGTCTTTCGAACGTCAATCTGAACACGTGGGCAGGTGTGCTTGAATACTACATGACGATCAGCCCAGCTCAATTAGTGATAGACAGCGAAGTGTGGGGTGCTGTGTCGAGAATTAAGAGGGGCGTGGAATTCTCCTCTGTCTCAATCGCAATCGAGGTCATCAAGGAAGGTGCATCAAAAGGGAGTTTTCTCGGGCACAAGCACACGCTGGAAAACCTGATGAAGGAACAATGGTTTCCATCGTTGTCTGACAGAAAAAGCCACACCAACTGGAAGACCGGTGGAAGCTTGGATGCTAGTGGAAGAGCAATGGGCTTGGCAAGGAAAGCATTGTCTGAACATGCACCGTCTCCTCTGCCCGCAGATGTTGAGCAGGAGCTGAAGACTGCTGTTCAGAAGATTGAGAAGATTGCGGTTTGAGTTCTAGGTGACTCTGAGCAACATCTTTGCCTTCCTTACCGCGTCCACTCCGTCCACTCCACACGCATCTGCTCCAATTTCTCTCGCCCATTCTTCACTACATGCTGCTCCGCCGATCATCACCTTGCATTTCAACCCTTCTTTCTTCAAAGCCTGAATTATCTCACGCTGCATTGGAATCGTTGTAGTTAGAAGCGCAGAAGCCCCGACAAGGTCGGCATTCAATTCTCTGACCTTGTTCACGAACGCTTCGACTGGCACATCCTTTCCAATGTCCACAACTTCAAAACCCGCGGCTCCTAGCAGAGCTCCGACTATGCTCTTTCCAATGTCATGGATGTCGCCTTGAACGGTTCCCAGCACAACTGTTCCCAGACGCTTGACCTCGCGCGTAGCTTTCTTCAGTTCAGGTTCTAGGATCTTCATGCCTATCTGAAAGACTGATGCGCCGTATACCATCTGAGAAAGGAAAAGTTCGCCTTGCTCGTACTTGCTTCCAAGTTCCCGCAGGCCGGTCGCTAGGCCTTTCTCGACGGCTTCTACGGGATCTATCTCCTCGATTAGGGCTCTCTTTGCAGCCTCCTCAACCTTCTTCTCATCGAGGTTCAGTACGGAGGATGAAAGCTCTTCGAGAACTCTTTCCTTAGCCGACATTGACAACCACCATCTGGGCTGCCAAATTTTACTACGCGTGCAGAGCATAAATCCGTTTTTGTACGTTGGGATGCGTTGAATATCTCCCAGGCTCCGCCTAGTTCTTGAATCAAGAGCTAAGACATCATCAAATAGTCCAAGATATGCCTCAAAAGAATGGTAGCGGACAATAACGGAGTTCTTTAACATGACATACATTGATACACGCCGAATCTCGAAAGATCAACCCGAAGTTTGTCCAGTATTCAAATCATGAAAAAAATGCTGGGAAACAGGCAATCCTACAAATCTTGATCACCTGCCAAGTCACTCAATTCTCTGAAAAATCGTTAATACTTCTTATGGGGAAATGATCCCATCGGGGAAAAACATGTCTGAGGAAAAAACGCTGTTCCTCAGAAAAGCTAGCGGACTCGTAAGGGGCTGGGACATGTTTGATGTCATGGCGTTCCAATCATATGCTCAACCATTCAATCTGGCAACGTATATTGTCTCTCTAGCTGTCTTCTGGCCTGAATCCAACCTAATCATCGCGATTGTGCTTATGCTGATATTCGAGACATTCCACTGCCTCTACTACTCTGGACTAATTCCGACAATGCCTCGGACGGGTGGAGACTACGTATGGCAGACTAGGGTGCTGAGTCCGGCGATAGGCTTCTTCCTGATTTTTCCTGGGTGGCTCTTGTGTCTTCCTATGTGGATAACGCTGAACAACATAGCGTATTGTCAACAACTCATTGCGCCTATGTTTCTATTGCTTGGAGATGCAAACACTGCCGGATTCTTCTTGACCGGTACGGGACTTTTCGCTATTACCATCTTCAACTTGATCTACAGCTTCGTAACCTGTGGTTTCGGGTTGAAACTATATGCATGGATACAGAAACCCACCTACATTCTGGCTTTGATCGGACTGCTCGCAGCTATCTTCGTATTCTTTGCATACGGCAATCCGGACGTATTTGCCGCGAATTTCAACAGGTTCTATCATGATGTGCTTGGGTATGAAACCATGACCGCCTACGAGGACGTCATCAAGACGGCGGCCGATGGTGGATTAGTGGTTTCTTGGAACTGGGACGTGGCGAAGGCCACTCCATTGATTCCTCTAATCGTCTTCTATGGTCTATGGCCCATTTGGGGGGCACCAATGTACGGTGAGGTGCGAGGAGCC
>CAZJUU010000147.1:0-4703 GCA_964549295.1 uncultured Candidatus Bathyarchaeia archaeon | reverse complement strand
AACTGCGAACGAGTTTGAATGCGGGGGGTGGGATTCGAACCCACGAAGGCCTACGCCACAGGATATCTCAACCCTGCAGCGGATCTTAAGTCAAGCACAGTCTGTACAGCTGTCCTGCCCCTTTGACCTGACTCCCGCCAATTTTGAATCTTGGTCTCGGGGACCCCCGCGCTATCCTAAGAACGCGATGTTGAAGACATAAAGCTTGATCGATAACTCATACTGGTATACTGGGCTGGATCGGCTAGGGAGTTTCAGTTCTTCTTGTGCTTTGAAATGATTCGTCCGATGTTCGTGCAGATCTTAGGTTCTCAAAAACATGGATAGCGTAGAATTGTTGGGGACTTGCAGGTTCTAGAGTACAAAACTGTACCCTAAGGACTTAAATAGCACTTTGATGTACTCGAACGTTCCAACTTAGGAGTCAGTGAAAAATGGGGCATCGTCTTTGGATCTCTGCAGGGTTCAATGCAACGTGAAGCGAAGCTAAGACTGAAGAGATTTCCATTTGCACGAACCCCACTTGAGACATTTCAGAAGATCCAAGAGGCATGCGACTTCGCTTTTCTTCTTGAATCTGTTGAAGGACCGAGGAAGCTTACTCGCTATTCCTTTGTAGGGTTCAATCCCTCGAGAGTATTTGTTGCGAAGAATCAAATTATCCGGATAACAAATCTTGAAACCAACGAGAGAACAATTGAGAAACGTAGCGATCCACTTGACGTTTTGGAACGAATTGTCAGCGAGGCCCCAGTCAACTACAAGGGAATGAGCTATGTTGGAGGAGCTGTCGGCTACGTTTCCTACGACGCGATAAGATACTGGGAGAACCTGCCAAATCTGTGTAGAGACGATCTCAACTTTCCAGACATTGAGATGGGAATCTACGATGACGGCATAATCTTCGATCATCAGAACAGACAAGCCTTCTACTTCTACACGGAGAAGGATCGGCTCACTGAGATTCGGAACTTACTTAGGAGGAACGCCAGCGACTGCGCGTTTTCCCACTCGAACATTTCCACGAACATTCCAAAGGAACGTTTTGAGAGAATGGTTTCCAACGCCAAAGAGCACATTCGGAACGGAAGGATTTTCCAAGTCGTGCTCTCCAAACGATATGAGTTCAAGATGGAGGGAAACTTGCTCCGTTTCTATGGTATTCTGCGAAAGATCAATCCTTCGCCCTACATGTTCTTTCTCAAAATGAAAGACAGAGTGATTGTTGGTTCAAGCCCTGAAACACTCATGAGAATCCGACGGAGCGTGGTTGAATCCTTCCCTATCGCAGGAACCCGCCCAAGGTTCAAGGACTCTGTCAGAGACCGAAGATTGGCGCGTGAACTTCTTTCAGATGAAAAGGAACGTGCTGAGCACGCGATGCTCGTGGACCTTGCAAGAAACGATGTTGGACACGTATCAGAATTCGGAACCGTGAATGTGGCCGAATACATGAAGGTACAACGATTCAGCCATGTACAACATATGGTCTCACGAGTTGTCGGCACGCTCAAAGACGAGTACAACAGCTTCGATGCATTAAGAGCCTGTTTTCCCGCTGGAACGGTCAGCGGCGCGCCGAAAGTAAGTGCGATGGAGATCATAGAAGAATCTGAATCGACGAGGAGGGGACCGTACGCCGGCGCTGTCGGATACTTCTCAAGGAACGGCGATTCTGATTTCGCAATAACGATTCGAACATTGGTGGTCAATGGCAAACGTGCAAACATCCAAGTGGGAGCTGGAATAGTGGCCGATTCTCAACCCGAACGTGAATGGTACGAGACCGAGCACAAAGCAGGAGCCCTTCTGAAAGCACTAGAACAGCCGCAGGGGATGAGGAATGAAAGTTCTGGTCATCGACAACTATGACTCATTCGTATACAACCTCGTTCAATATGTGGGAGAACTCGGCGCTAACCCCACCGTATATAGAAACGACCACGTTTCAATAAGCCAAGTCAAGAATCAGGCTCCTGATCGAATAATAATCTCACCAGGTCCGGGAAGTCCGGATGATAAACGGTACTTTGGAATCTGCGCCGATATTATCCGTGAATTTGGTTCAAGAATTCCTTTACTCGGCGTATGCCTCGGCCATCAAGGCATTGTCCATACTTTTGGTGGAAAAATAGGTCAAGCAACAAAGCAGATGCATGGAAAAACGAGTCTTGTAAGGCATGACGGTCGAGGAATTTTCAGGGGAGTGGAAAACCCTGTCGTTGGAGCGCGATATCACTCACTCGTGGGCAAAAGAGAATCAATTCCTACATGTCTTGAGGTCTCAGCCGAATCGTTAGATGATAACGAGGTAATGGGTGTTCGCCATCTGAACTACCCAATAGATGGGATTCAGTTTCATCCTGAATCGATACTGACCGGCGATGGAAAGAAGATTCTGAAGAATTTTCTAGACCAGGTAGAATAAAATGATCAGGGAATCAATTAGCAAACTCGTTGAGGGTTTCGACCTATCATATCAAGAAGCCTTCGACACCATGACTGAGATAATATCAGGATCGGCAACAGACTCACAGATCGGATCGTTTCTCACAGCTCTGCGAATGAAAGGTGAGACCGTTGAGGAACTTCAGGCCATGGCTCGCGTAATGAAGAACTACGCCGTTCAAGTCTATCCTCAGATCAAAGGAAGATTGGTCGACACATGTGGCACAGGAGGCGACCGTCTAAAGACATTCAACATTAGCACAACCTCTGCATTCGTCGTCGCTGGAGCAGGAGTAGCCGTCGCAAAGCATGGAAATAGATCGGTAACAAGCAAATGCGGAAGTGCTGACGTTTTGGAGGAGATTGGTCTAAACCTTGACATGACTGCTGAACAAGTCAAGGAATCAATCGAGAATACTGGTATTGGATTTCTATTCGCACCAAAGTTTCACCCAGCGATGAAGCGTGTAGTTGGACCGAGAAAAGAAATCGGAGTTAGAACCGTCTTCAACATCCTCGGACCCATAACGAACCCTGCACACGCGTCAGCACAGCTGATAGGAGTCTACGATCAGAAACTGGTTGAGAAAATGGCGCATACTCTAAAGGGACTGGGCTGCGAGGCAGCGGCCGTGGTCCACGGCCTAGACGGCATAGATGAAATATCAACTGTTGGAAAAACAAAGATCGCATTGCTGGCAGAAGGAACGGTCAATGTTACGGTGAAGTCCCCTTCAGACTTTGGAGTACCGACAGCGAAGATAGAAGATCTCAAAGCATCATCCACAGCTGAGAATGCCAAGACAACCGTTAAGATACTGCATGGAATGAACGGTCCAAAGAGAGATGCTGTGCTGGTAAACGCCGCTGCTGGCATAATGCTTGGCGAAGCGACCAATGATATCAAAGAAGCGATGGAGCTGGCTCGAAGGTCAATTGACAATGGACATGCGCTTCGAAAGCTCGAGGGCTTAATCAAGGCATCTGGAGGGGCCCTATCGAAACTAAAAGAGCTGGAATTGGAGATTGACTGATTTTCTAGACATACTCGCAAACGAGAGTAATCAACGAACCAGAGATGGCTACTACAATGTCTCAAGTCGAATCGAGAGAGAACCATTCAGTCTTGTCGATGCTATAAAATCCTGCAAGCACATTCCAGTTGTGGCAGAGATCAAGAGGCGTTCGCCATCTCTCGGTCGTATCCGAGACGAGATTGATCCCAAGAAGATCGCGACAGCCTTGAAGAATGGTGGTGCCGTCGGCATCTCCGTGATCACAGAACCTAACAGGTTTGAAGGATCACTTCAACTGCTGCATGAAGTTCGTGAAACTGTCGACTTGCCGATTCTCATGAAAGATATTGTGACAAATGCGATTCAGGTCGAAGCCGCTTCGAAGCTTGGAGCAGACACGATCCTTCTGATAAGTGCACTGTTTGAGCGAGGATATTGCCAGCCTTCGCTTAATGATATGATCAAACTCACACAATCAAGTCGACTGGAGGTCCTACTGGAAACTCACACAAAGGAAGAATTCTTGCGCGCCTTAGATACAGATGCGGAAATCATAGGGATCAACAATAGAGACCTACGTGATCTAAGCATTGACGTCGAACAAGCCTACAGGATCCTGAGCGATTGCAGGCCCAACGAGAAGACCGTGATCATCGAAAGTGGTATCCAAGAGAGGAAAGATTTGGATCGACTTCTGAAGGTGGGCGCTGACGCGTTTCTGATCGGCTCATCCATAATGAAAGCCAAAGATGTTGAATCCAAAGTGAAAGAGTTGACAACAATCCATGAGAACTCCTAAAGTGAAGATTTGTGGAATCACGAATGAAACTGATCTGACCGATGCAGTGAGCGCGGGCGCAGACGCTGTTGGGTTCGTGGTCGGAGTGAGGTCATCTCCAAGAAACCTTTCGACAGATAAGGCACGATCATTGTTAGCTCAGGTTCCACCATTCGTCTCAGGCGTTATTGTCACCAGAGAATCAGACCCAAACGATCTCGTGCGATTGTACTCAAGTCTGAAGCCAAATCTACTTCAGATCTACTGCGAAATCAGCAAATGCAAAGTCTTACTCAAGGGCCTGAAGGAGGTGGCGGTCATCCTTGGCGTAGACGCCGAGAACTGTTCTGTTGAAGACTTGATTGAGATCTCGGGATCCTGCAAAGCCATATTGTTAGATACTCTCTCGACGATGGGATGTGGCGGAACAGGTCGTGTACATGACTGGAATGCGAGTAGAC
>CAZJUU010000146.1:0-4730 GCA_964549295.1 uncultured Candidatus Bathyarchaeia archaeon | reverse complement strand
AATCATGAGACTGTGTGCATGATTTCAACATACAAGCGTCGGAATGCGTTAATCATTGTGGACAGAAAGATACTGAAAGCTCGCAAACGTTCTCGTTACCCTGCACCGCTTGTGCGATGCCATGGACATGAATCTGCAAGCAACTAACAATTGAGTATGGAGTAACGGATGACCAAAATGGTCGCATGCCAAGCACTTTCTACATCAAGAAGGCAATCAGGTTGCAAGTCTCTGCTGACCGTAATCTGTTGTCTTCCACAGATACGGTCTCTTCCCTCCAGATGAAACAAGATTCTCGGCAACCAATGATTTCAGATGATAAGCAACTTTCAGATATGTGAATCCTATCTCTTTGCAGATTTCTCCTGTCTTCTTGGGCCCCCTCTCAAGACAAGATATTATCAGAGATCTAGCCTCGAGTCCAGCTTTGACGTTTCTTTTCCTTGTTAGAAATGCCTTCGGATGAATCGTCCGTATTGCCATGTAGCAACTTCCTTCAGGCGAAATCTCCGAGAACCATTTGATCCTTCTCAGTTGTCTCCGCAAATAGAGATGCTATCTCATCTCTAATGAGCTTGAGCCTCTGTTTATGATAGGCTCCGATGCTGTAGCGATCGACGAGGTTCTCTGCTACTTCCAAATACTTTTCAATAGAGCGTCTATGAACGGTTAGGGAGATTTTGCCTCCACATTTGGTGCAGGCTCCTGAAAGAGGAACGCGCCTGTATTTAGTATTGCACTTGGTGCATCGCAGTTTCTGAGCAGAAAATGCTCTAAGGTTACCAGTGAGATCTCTCATAAAATGCGTGGATAGCAGTCTCTTGGCGACTTCTCTCGCATCTGCCGCCTTCACCACCTCGGCAAGACCAAGCTGTTCGCGCACCTTGTCAGACATCGATTCCAGCTTCTTGTAGGAGCTTTCTCTATTGCAGTCGTTCAAGTCCCTGACATCATGTGTAAAACCAATGTGTTGAAGCTGCTCCTCCGTGCCCACCCTGTGAGATAGAGTGTCAATGAAGTCATTGACTATCTTTGGGTCTGCATGGCGTTCAGTCTCTTCGAAGAAAGCTGCTGGAAGAATGTCGACAACTTCCACGTTGAAGGCTTGGCGAGCCACTTCTGAGGGGTTCACCATTAGTGTCAGCAGAAGTGGGGCGTCCATCATGCCTCCGATTCTTCCAGGGAGGAACGATTTTGAGAAGTTGAGTAGAACATCCAATGCCAAGGATAAGCTATCCTCATCGCCGTCACAGTCTCTTCTCTTAGCAGCGTGCCAAAGAGGATGAGCTAGGCAGACGCTTAGCTCAGTGAAGCCAACGATCCGTCCCAAAACACCTACTGAAGTGTGAGGACTTAATCCCACTACAAGGTGTCCCACCAAATCGGCCTTCGACCGTGCATCATAGTAGGCAGGTAGGTTGTAGAACTTCATGAGGAGCTCGTCAACAAACTTTGCTGCTTTCACTAAGTACTCGGCACCTGTTTTGGGTATGATTACGTCCTGAACATACAGGGGACACAGTTGTTCGTCCTTAACAATCGGCTTTCCCTCATGGTCCATCTCGTACCCGAGATCACGTAATCTGTCAAGAGGAACGCCTATCTCAGAAGGTCTAAAATGTGATAGTACGGCATTTGTGACGTCAAATCTAATCGTTCCGTCCTTAAATACCGATAGGCCCCACTTTGCCCTGATTAGCCCCTTCTCTATTGGCTCCGGAATTCTACCCTCGCTCATCAATGCCTTGACGCCCTTAACAACATCCACTGTTGATTGGGTGCCGAGCCTCTTGCAAGCTTCATCGAAAATATCCTTGATGTTCACTGCCCTCTTACTGTATGAAATAGTCCTTGCCTTGCACATTGGACATGTAGCTAAGGACTGTGTTCTTCCACATATTGGACATATCGATTCGACCACCGTTGTAACATTGCATTTTCTACACATGCTGGACCAAGTTATCTCGGAACAGTTGGGACAACGTCTTCTTGTGATTTCAACTGAAACCATGCGTCGCGTCTTCACAGCCTCTACGAGGTCACGTCGTGCTCCTCCAGCCATTCCAACTGGAAATAGAGAGTGCACGAGAGGTTTCATCTCTCTTCTCCTAGCCTTTTCCGGTCGTCCCATCCTAGTTCCAACGAATACCCCTGCCTTTCGTCCAACTTTGATTCCGGACATTTTCTCAATAACATCAAAAACATCGCCCTCAGGAGGAATTAGGTTCTCTTGTGCGCCAAGGTTCAAACACGCTGAAAGAATGGCAGCGTCTTCATACAGAACGATCCTTCCATTCTTGATCCCGTGTGGAATGCAAAGTTTTTCGAGAAGTGATCGGAGTTCATCATCATCAGTGACTGTCATTTCAATAGGAATTGCGCCATTGAAACTGAAGTTGGCTGAGAGCAGTTTCTCTCTTAGACGTTGAAAGTCATCCAGCGAAATCTGCTCCCAGAAATATGTGAATCTTGGATGCAGAGGCACATCGAGGCTCCGCGATATCATCAGTGCCTCCATTGCCGTCGGTTTTGTTCTCAATGGGTCAGCAATGAAGGATCTCATCCGTTCTTGGCTCATACCCGTAGTAGCGGATATCTCAGGTCCTTGGGATAGAGATTCAACAGCGATCCTGACATATTCTCTCCACCACTCCTCAACAAATCCCGAACTGGCCAGTGGTTTGTTGTTCTCCAGGAACTCTCCGTATCCAATGAGTATATCTCCCAGGAAAAGAATGGACCTGACTGATCCCTCAAGGTTTCGGGCTTGCTCTGCTTTCTCCACACGAACTATCGAGCCGTCATCGAGCTTCACGACCGGCGGCTCGATTGTGTCCACAGGCAGTATGACCCCAGCTTTTCCAGGTCTCTCTATGCGGAGCTGGGTTCCGGCGGCCACGAAGTTTCGAAGAATCTGCATGGTTGCCGGATGGATCCCAAGAGCCGCCAGTCCAGTGTCCCTGCACCTGCCATACCTAAGCCTGAAACCTCCAATTCTCCCAGGAAACGAGAAGATTGGCCTTCCTCCTATGACGTCTTCCATGAACATGAATTCTGGAGCTTCCTTTGATTCGACCTCGGATGCACGAATCTCGCGAAGCCAGTCCCAGCCATTTATTCCAATCTTCTCGGTGATCTTGAGCACCTTGTTCGCGCGTCCGACGAGACCGTCATTTACAACCCTGAGCGCTCCCCCTCTTACCCTGTTGGTTTCAACTCTCGGCAAATTCCTCAATGATTTCACTTCAACCGGGTCAGTCTCGACGCCGGTCACCTCGATAGGCAGATGCATTACTGCATTGAAGAGTTCACTGTCAGAGAGTCTGTACTGAAATCTAGCGACTTCCCTCTCGTAAAGTCTCAGCTCCGCCACGAATCTCTTCGCTTCGACTTCTGTCGCTTTGTACCGATCAAATCCGAGGAGAGAACGAGCAAAATCGGCGACGACCACGGCCATCCCCATTTCTGTTCCACCCGCCGATCGAATAGGCCCCGCGAAATATACCGCTAGGTACCGTGATCGGTCGGGGTTGATCTTCTCCTGAATGCTGGTGATTCCCTCGATGGGGGCTACGGTTACACCTTCATCCAGTATGGCCAGTGCAGACCTAGTCGCCTGATCAGCAGCTACCAACCCTTCTTGATCGTACTTCCCGTACACTATTTCTTCGGCTATCTTGAATGCAACCTCTTCTCGAGGCATCAGTTTGGATAATTCACGTATCCTTGTTGCGACGCCCAGAGGTCCGACAGATTTCTCAACACGTTCTGCCAGATCCACTGTTACAACTGATTCTGGTCGAGGAAAAGGGTCATATCCAAGTTGACGGGCTCTCTCAGCTAGATCCATCTGCTCGTGAAAGCTTCTTTCCAGTCTGGCAAAGTAATTTCTTTGACTGGTTAATAGAGATTCCATGTTCAACACTGGTTCGACTGAATTTCACCTACGTCTCTTATTTCTCAGTGACCACTAGGTACAGTTCTTCTGATCATGCAGGATACAGTTATCACTTTTGTTAAACGATGTTCTTCAAGTGAAGCTCGCAGCTTCACCCTGCTGTGGAGCGCGCGTCTTAAGGTAGAACCTGTCCGCAAAACTGCAATAAACATCAACCATTTCAAAAGAGGGCGGTGCATCAACATCCTCTTTCAGTCCACATGAGGCGCAGTGAACAGTAGCCTTGCCTGCACTCTTCGACATCGTAACTTTCATCGCGTCTTGACTACAGTTGGGACATGTAAAGACTGTTGGAAGCCTCTTCTTCACAACCTTGATGACTCGTCTGCGACGTCTACCCAACCTCGCACCTCCAAGAATGTCGCCAATGTTTTCGCTGAAGACTCAAATTGTCAATGTTTTAAACCTACTGATACGAGTGCAACACTTCCCTGCTGTGTTGTTGGATCTGCGCTAGAACTGGCCTCAACACATTTATGGCAGGCTCGCGAATACAAAACTGTATTCGAGGCAACGGTTCCCTTGCTGGAAAATGCCGATGGTCATCTGGATCGGAAAAGATCCGTCAAACAAGCCTTAAACGACCCTTTACTTAAGATTCTGCTTAGAGAGAGCAATCTCACCCCAATTCAGCTAGAAACAGTTCTAATAGACCATATTGTGTCAGAGGATAGTCGTAATAAAAGGGAAATGAAGGTACGAATGGCTTTACGGATTGATAGAGAACAGATAACGCGTGGTTCATTCAACAGAACGTTGTTGCAAGCTTCGA
>CAZJUU010000145.1:0-4743 GCA_964549295.1 uncultured Candidatus Bathyarchaeia archaeon | reverse complement strand
TCTTTGTCGCGGAGACAATGGCCTGCATCGGCGTGAAACCGTAGCGAACCATGAGTTCCAATTCATGTGCATTCTTACCGTGCATCCAATCTTCGATGTTGTCAGTTCCCGCAGCTATTCTGACACCAGCCGCAGCAGCCTTGCGGAAACTATCCGAATGAGTACGGGCAACTGTCTCGACCTTTGAGCGCGCGAAATCACTCAGACCGAACCTATCTGGCTGATTAACTAGCGCGTCGACAACGGTGAGTGTAGGCACGAAATAGGTGCCTCTTTCTACCATCATTCCAATGCATTCATCGTCCAATATGCTACCATGCTCGACGGACCAGATCCCGGCGAGGATTGCATTCTTTATCCCCTGAGTGCCTGAAGCATGGGCCATGACAGCCTTCCCCCGAGCCTTCGCCTCGTAAACGATGGCCTTCAACTCCTCTAAGGTCCACTCCGTATACTCCGGCCTGTCTGCTGGAGATGTAACCCCACCGCTTGTGCATACTTTGACGAAGTCGAAACCCTTGCGCAGAATTCTTCGAGCCGCAGACTGCACCGCCGGGACTCCGTCAGCAAACTCCGGGCCAACAGCGAAACCTTCAGAGAAAGGAAGTTCTATGTCACGTGGGTAATATCCGTCCAGATGTCCGCCGGTTTGGGCAATCGCACCTGCCATAACGAGCCTCGGTGCCTCAATAATGCCCATCTCCGAAGCTTGCCGAAAACCAACATCGTTCGGACCACCAGCATCTCGCAGAGTTGTGATACCAGCATACAGAGTGCGTTTCAGGATCTCCGCACATTTCAACACTTCCAGTGAAGGAGGAACGAACAACCTTTTTTCTAGACTCTGTGAAATCATCAACATGTGACAATGCGAGTCAAAGAGTCCTGGCATAACTGTCTTGTCCGCAGCGTCGAACAGTTCCGCCTGACTCGGAATCGCGACCTTGGAAGCCGGACCAACCTTTGTGATTTTCTTATCATCCAGAAGTATGACACCGTTCTTTGTCGGTTCGCCTCCATTTCCGTCGATCAGAAGTCCAGTCTTGATGGCTATCAATTTAAAAAACCTCGTCTACTAATTGAACACCTGTCTTCTAAAAGACCATATCATATATAAAGTGTTTACATGCTTGTGAAAGTTTAAAATAGTCCGCACCAGCAATCAACAGCTACTAACGGTTCCGTTTAGGGATTAAGATTTGCGCTCAGCTCTCCAACTATGGTTCGAACTTGATAAGGGGTAACACTATGTACAGTGCGGAATTCGAAAACGTGACATTTTCTTATGCAGGATCAAAGGAGCCAGCGCTCAAGGGCATTAACCTGAAAATCAAGAAAGGCGAAAGTCTGCTGATCGCTGGACCTAATGCAGCTGGCAAGACAACTCTCTGCCGTTGCCTGAACGGTCTGGTCCCACATTTCTTCGTTGGAGATATGAAAGGAAAAGTGCTAGTCAATCAGATCAATACGAGGGAATCTGGCATCGGCCGACTTTCACAGATAACCGGACTTGTTTTTGATGACCCTACAAGCCAGCTTGTTTGTTCAACAGTAGCAGATGAGGTTGCATTCGGAGCAGAAAACTTGGGTGTCCTCAGAGCGGAGATCGATCGAAAGGTTGAGGAGTCCTTGACGGCTGTCAGGTTGGCGGGGTACGAGAATAGGATTCCCCAAACGCTCTCGGGAGGTGAACAGCAGGCCATAGCGATAGCGTCTATTATGGCAATGAATCCAGAAATATTCGTTCTCGACGAGCCAACCTCTAATCTTGATCCAATTGGCTCGATGCAAGTGCTATCGATCATCCGTGACATTGCAAGAGAGCAGGAGAAGACGCTGGTAGTGGTATCTCACAACATCGAAAGTTTCGCTGCATTGGCAGATAGAATAGTGGTCATGGATGATGGCAAAATCGTCTTGGACGATCATCCTCGTCTGGTTCTACAGGATGTAGAGCGACTTCTAGAGATGGGTCTATCACCGCCACAAGTCACCGAGCTTTTCTTGAAACTTCAGAAAAAAGGAAACGCCTTCGCGAAACTCGATATTCCCATAGCCATCGAAGAGGCTTACGATAAGTTGAGGGTGGTCTCAATCCGCAACTCTGCAGTGCCTGCTTCTAGAGAGCCCCATCAAGTCAGTCTAGGAGAGCAAGTGATCGAGGTCAAAGGTGTGCGTTTCAGGTATCCGGGATCAGAGGTCTTCGCTCTGGACGGTATTGATCTGGCAATTAGAAAGAATGAATTCGTCGCGATAATTGGTCAAAACGGATCAGGCAAATCAACTCTGGTAAAACATTTCAATGGGCTTCTCAAACCTGTGGAAGGCTCTGTGCGGATCTTCGGCTTGAATACAAACGAGACGCCTATCTGGGAACTCAGCAGGAGGGTTGGCTACGTTTTCCAAAATCCTGACCTCCAGCTCTTCAACTCGACCGTGAGAAAAGAGATTGGATTCTCTTTGAAGGCGATTGGTTTTCCCGAAGAGAAACGCTCCGAAGTAGTTGTGAATCTGGCCGAGAAGTTCAACATTGAGCAGTATTTGGAACAAAGCCCGGCAACTCTAGATAAAGGAGGAAGACAGCGGGTTGCGATAGCCTCTGTCCTTGCATTGAACCCAGATGTTTTGGTCATTGATGAACCGACTACTGGTCAGGATCCAAGAAACAGCAGACAGGTGATGAACATAGCTAAGGGACTTCATTCTGAGGGAAAGACGATTGTATTCATTACTCACAACATGGAGATCGTGGCTGAATATGCGGAGCGCGGCATAATCATGTGGCAAGGAAAGATCCTGTTTGACGGGCCTGTTAGAGAATTGTTTCAGCAGAGCGAAATTCTGAAGAAATCATACCTAGAAGCCCCGCAAGTCGTGCGTCTCGCACAGATGCTAAAGGACAAAGGATTTCCCTCTGACATCTTAACAGTAGAGGAAATGGTTCAACTAATCAATCGCAACGTAGGCGAATAGCGATGGCACTAAAGATCGAATATGTCTCGGGAGAATCATATCTTCACAAGCTCGACCCGCGACCGAAGCTCCTGCTGTTCTTAATCACAACCGTTATCGTGATCTTCTTCACAGACCCAATTTACGCCAGCATAATACTACTAGCTTGGATCATTCTAACTCGCGCAAGTGGGATCTCGGTAAGGAAAACTGCTCAAATATTAAAGGCGAGTGCTCCTCTCTTAGTTCTCTACATGATTATTAACACCCTAACTAACCCGGCAAATCTTGAGTCCGCAAAGGATCCTGCTAACGTAATTTTCTACCTGATCCCTATGTCAAGATGGCTGCCGGTTACACCACAAGGACTCGTATACGCAACTGCGATACTGATCAGATTCATAATAGTTGTGTACTCGTTGCAATTAATCCTCTTTGTAACGCCTGTAGTGGACATCATACTTGCTCTTGTGAAATGGAAAGCTCCACCATCGCTGGCACTAGGTACTAGCATCGGTTTCAACTTCATACCGGTATTCATGAATGTGGCGAGATCCATAATGGATGCCCAGCTAAGCAGAGGCTGGAAAGGACTGAGCGCCGGCAGTCTAGTAGAAAAAGTGAAGGCACTTCCGGTTTTTCTGGTGCCGTTGTTCTTGCAAGGAATCGACAACGCCCAGAAGATCGCCGTTGCGATAGAAGCAAGAGGATTCGGTTACAATATTGCAAAGCGCACTTTTCGAAGAGATCTATGTCTCAATTCAATCGACTATGCGACGCTTACCATGGAAGGGCTTCTGATAGGTGGCTCTGCGGCACTGTGGTATACAGGTCGGGGAACATTCATGTTCACCTACTCACTCGTTGAAAGGCTTATATCTATTTTGACGGTGTAAAGACTATTCCAAAAAGGTGTGAACACTGTGGGCATTTTCAAAACGAAAGAAGAACGAGGATCTCTCTGGAAGTTCGGTTCCGTTCAGATCGGATACGCCGCTGCGTTTGGTGGCCTCGGATTTGCATTGAGGGCGCTTGGTATCGGTGTACCCATTGCGGCGGGAGTGTTGATCGACCCTCGAGATGTTGTCTCCATAATTGGGCCAGGATTTGCGGGTCCTATCGGGGCAATAATCATAGGAATACTGTGCGCTCTCCCTTCAGCTGTCTTCTGCGTGCAGGTTTACGTGCCTCTATCCATTCTCTGGGCGTTGATTTTTCACTATTTCAAGCATCCCTGGTACTATGTGCCACTGGTGGCTGGTCTGTTGGTTGTCTGGAACTGGTACTGGGCGGTTTGGTTCCAGATCTGGGGATTCCTTCCGGAGTTCTGGACCGCCTTCATAGTCTCCATGACTGGAACGCTGCTCTATATTCCTGCCTCCATAGTCCTGATCGAGGTCCTCAGAAGATACAGTCCTACGGCAAAGCGAATGATAGGATGAAGCGATGGGGTGGTCTCCATGAACAAGTATGTAGCGCCTCTTGTTCTCGCAATAATCCTCATAGTCGCCATCGCATGGAACGCATACAACCAAGCGGCACCACCAAGAATCCTCCAGAAATTCTTTGGAATATCGCAAGACTCGCCATTAGCTCAGCTTCTCTTGGTTATAATAGTTGTCGTCGTAATCGCAATTGGATATGCTGTGGCGCGAAGGAAATAGATAGACGCTTTGCCGCAAAGCCAACTAAGAATCCTATAGGTGCTTCCTTAGACTATCTCAACCTCCCCTTTTTTCTCGAACGATCCCGTCCTCACAATTCAATCGATAGTCTCATCTAAAGGAGAAA
>CAZJUU010000144.1:0-4771 GCA_964549295.1 uncultured Candidatus Bathyarchaeia archaeon | reverse complement strand
AACCTTTATGCTTCAGTTGACTAGGATCATACTTTAATCGGAAAATAACCAGTCTCCCATCATTAATCGCCATCAGCCATTAGATGACTCCAAACGTTTTCATATCAAGGTGTCGTTGAGTTAGTTCTCGCTGTCATAGTTGTGCTCTCCCACATTTGTATCGATTCTTAGGACTGCGTGAAGCGCTGCCAGAACCGCCACGACGGCAATTTGAACGCTCTTTCTTGGTCTCAGAGACACGCCGCTCTGCCCACGCACAATACTCTCATAGCAGAGTGTGAGTTGAATATAACAGTTGACCGTTCAGAGAGACATCGGATGAGGCGCCTTCATTGTTTGCAACGAATTCACGGCAAATCTTAAGAGCACTGGAGTTCGACCATAAAGGAACATTTCGGATTGGATTTTTGAATTGACCAACATTAGAGTCAAGCTTGTATCAGGAAGGAGTATGGGACAGGGTAGAGGGAAAGAGCTCGGCAAGTTTTCTGATCAATACTTCCAGAGTGTCGCGATCTGCGAGCTTAACTCCGACGATATGACTGCCCTAGGTGTGACAGAAAGTGGAAACGTCAAAGTCAGGACGGCCTATGGAGAAATTGTTGTAAGAGCTTGTACATCAAGACAAAACCTACCAGAAGGTGTAGCATTCATTCCCTACGGTCCTTGGGCGAATCAAGTGACTGATCCCCAGACACATGGAAGCGGCATGCCGTCCCTCAAGGGCATCGAAGCAGAAATCTCTCCAGCAGTGGATCAAGAGGTTCCAAAGCTTGAAACTCTCATCAGGCAATCATTCGGAAGGAAGTGACCATTCTGGCTGAAGATATTATCCCAGACGTTGTCTGCACAATCTGTGGAACGGGATGCGATGACATTCAAGTAAAGTTCAGAGACGGAATCATAGTTGAAGCTAAGAACGCATGCGCCGTCTCAATGAGCAAATTCCTGGGTCCACATCCAGAACGTTACAATTCACCCATGATTAGACAGAACGGTGAATTGAAACCCGCATCATTTAAGGACGCAATCTCAAAGGCTGCAACCATACTCTCAGATGCAAAATATCCGATACTCTTAGGATGGAGCCTCACCAGCACCGAAGCAACCTGTTTGGGCGTTGAACTCGCCGAACTCGTAGGCGGCGTAATCGACAACAACACGGGCTTCTGTCACGGCCCAGGCCTGATAGGCGCACACGACATTGGCATCTCAACCTGCACGCTTGGCGAAGTCAGGCATAGAGCCGACGTCATTGTCTATTGGGCATCAAACCCTGTTCACGCTCATCCCAGACACATCGCAAGATACACAGTTCTCAGCAAGGGGAGATTCAGAAATGACCGGAAAGAAAGAAAAATGATCGTCGTTGACGTGAGGAAGACGGACACCGCCAAGATGGCTGACCTATTCATACAAGTGCAGCCGAATGGGGATTATGAACTTCTGAGCGCGCTACGAATGGCTGTGAAGGGAGAAGAACTAGAGCAACAGACAGTTGCAGGTGTGAGTTCAGAGAAGATTGAGGAATTGGCGGACATTCTCGTTGGATGCGAGTTTGGAATCCTCTTCTATGGTGTCGGTCTCACAATGAGTCTTGGCAAGAGTAGAAACCTCGACGCAGCGTTGTCGCTGGTCCGAGATCTGAACAAGTTCACAAAGTTCCTGATTATGCCTATGCGTGGGCACTTCAACGTGTGTGGTGCAAACGAGGTAACATCTTGGACAACAGGATACCCCTACGCAGTTGATCTGAGCCGTGGATACCCATTCTACAACCCCGGCGAAACATCTGCAGTAGACATCCTATCAAGAGGGGAATGCGATGCGGCATTGATAGTGTCCTCAGATCCAGTATCTCATCTACCACGAAGAGTCGCAGAATCTCTTTCGGCAATACCCGTCGTAACGCTGGACCCGCACATCACATCAACAACAATGATTTCTGATGTTGTCTTTCCAACGGCGATAACAGGCATCGAAACGGGGGGTTCACTCTATCGAATGGATGGAGTTGTTCTGGAGACGAAGAAACTCCTCGATCCACCGGAAGGCGTCAAAACGGACGTTGAGGTTCTGAAAGGAATAGTTGGTCAAGTGAGATCCTTGAAAGGAGCGTAACCAGATGCAGGAGCTCTTGGTGAGCAATGGGTATGTCTACGACCCGATCAACGGCATCGATGGAGAAAAGATGGACATCGCTGTAAGGGATGGAATAGTCGTAGAGAGAGTGGGGGCATCTGCTAAACTGATTGACGCTTCAGGCATGATTGTAATGCCTGGGGGAGTTGACATTCACTCTCACATTGCTGGGTCAAAAGTAAATCTAGGTCGAATGATTCGGCCTGAAGATCATGAGAAAGATGTTGAATCAAGAACGTCTATCACAAGATCCGGTGTAGGCAGATCAATCCCATCTACATACACGACTGGGTACCGTTACGCTAGAATGGGGTACACCACAGTTTTCGAACCAGCCACACCACCCCTAAAGACTCGGCACACTCATGAGGAATTGAACGACACACCCATGGTGGACAAGGCGTGTTTTCCACTCTTGGGAAACAACTGGTTCGTAATGGATTACTTGAAGGATGGAAAGTTCGACGAATGCGCTGCCTACGTCGCTTGGATGATGAAGGCCACAAAAGGCTACGCAATCAAGATCGTCAATCCCGGCGGCGTTGAGGCTTGGGGATGGGGAAAATACGTTACCAGTTTAGACGATCCCGTACCCAGATTCAACATTACCCCGAGACAGATTGTTCGCGGCCTCTGCAAAGTAAACACCTATCTGAACCTGCCCCATGCCATTCATGTTCACACGAACAATCTTGCAAAAGCTGGAAATTATGAAACCACTATTGAAACTATGGATTGTGTCCGCGACATGTATCATGGTGGAAAACCAATCATTCACATAACTCACGTTCAGTTCACTGGCCGAAGTGGAACCGACTGGATCAACGTGGGATCAGGCGCACCTGAAATCGCTGACTACGTTAACAAACATGAGCACGTGGACATAGACCTAGGTCAGATCATATTCACGGATACAACAACGATGACCGCCGACGGAGGCTTCCAATTTCTACTTCACCTAATCTCAGGAAACAAATGGGCAAACACAGATGTCGAAGCCGAGACAGGAGGTGGTATAGTTCCATTCCACTACAAGAAGAGCAACTATGTCAACTGCATTCAGTGGGGAATCGGCTTAGAACTTGCATTAATGATAAAGGATCCGTGGCGGGTCCAGATGACGACCGACCATCCAAACGCTGGGCCATTCACGGAGTATCCACGCATCATCGCTTGGTTGATGAGTAGAGAAGCAAGAGGAAGAGTCGCACGGAAATTGAACAAGAGCGCGCACAGACGCTTGGATGTGCCCGGTCTCGATCGCGAATACTCATTCTATGAGGTTGCCATTGCAACGAGAGCCGGCACAGCCAAGACATTGGGGCTCAAGCAGAAAGGACATCTGGGAATTGGAGCTGACGGTGATGTGGCTGTATACGCAATAGATCCGACCAAGATCGATCCATCAAAGCAATACAGACTCCTACGACAGGCTTTCCGAAAAGCCGTATATACAATAAAAGACGGAAGAATTCTTGTCAAGAACGGCGAAGTCGTGGAGACCCTCCCAGGAAAAACGTTCTGGGTAGATCCCAAAGTACCGGAAGACAAGCACAAGAAGATGCTCTTAGACCTCAGGGAAAAGTTCGAAGATGTCTACACGATGCAGATGAGCAACTATCCAATTGGAGAGAAGTATCTCTTGGCATCAAAGAGAGTAGAAACTACAGCGGGATCCTAGAGTTGAAGGAACTGGTCATCAGACTCAAGCGCTCACTGACGGTTCCAGTTGACGGATCATGCATATCACCAGATGTCTTCAGTGGCAAATCTCAGGAACAGGTTCTATCGCTTGAACTTTGGGAAGGAAACAGAAAGATCCACTTTTCTGATCTGTTCACTGTGGAAGGGAATGCTGAGGCTTTTGAGAAAGATGTGGCGATAAGACTTGCAGGGGATCTGAGAAAGGCTCGTAGAGTGGGTTTCGGAATGACTGATGGCATGATCCAGGTGCAGGGAGATGTAGGAATGCATCTAGGAGAGGGAATGTCCGGTGGAAAGATCATCGTGGAAGGAAACGCTGGATCTTGGGTCGGGTCAAAAATGAAAGGCGGAACTATTGAGATCCACGGAGACGCGGGAGACTTCATCGGTTCAGCCTATCGAGGAAGCAGAAAAGGCATGAAAGGCGGATCGATTACAATCCAAGGCAATGTTGGAGTCGAGGTTGGATGTTGGATGAGGGGCGGCGTGATAAGAGTCAAAGGAAAGTCCGGAATCTTCCCAGGCATGCACATGAGCGACGGAACAATCTTGGTTGAGGGAGACTGCGATGGAAGAGCTGGCGCACAAATGACTGGAGGAAAAGTCGTTGTGCTGGGAAACTTGCCATATGTATTGCCAAGCTTCATCTTCGAAGAGCTTCGGGACAAAGCGAAGGTTGCGGAAGAAAAAATCGCGGGGCCTTTCTACAATTTCTTGGGAGATGCTAGCGAGAACGGAAACGGTCGTCTATTCGTCAAGGTTTTGACCAATCCACAATTGAAGTGGTGCGAAACGTACATCGAGAGAATGGAGGACTGATGATTGATGATTAGTGTCAATGAGTCCGCCATGAGAGTTGTCGACGAAATCGTGAGGAACAAGGAGTGTTGGCAAGTGGCTGTGGAAAAAGATGTTACTGGCGCAA
>CAZJUU010000143.1:0-4790 GCA_964549295.1 uncultured Candidatus Bathyarchaeia archaeon | reverse complement strand
TGCTTTAGGCTCGACGTCCAAGGCCTTCCAAGCGAAAACTGGATCTCATCGATTGCGAGAATCGGTTTTGGATCAAGTGGTGTCGCAGACATCACTCTGTTTGACTTGCTTAAAGCAGCGATGAGACAACGACCGGACTACGTCATAGTGGGCGAGGTTAGAGGTGACGAAGCCTTCACACTTTTCCAGGCGATGGCGACAGGCCATGGAGGATTGTCCAGTATCCACTGCGACTCTGCATCATCAGCATTTAGTCGACTGGAGTCTGAACCAATGAATATTCCCCGGACGCTACTGACTATACTTGATACTGTTGCTATGACGTCAAAGGTCAGGATAGGCGACCGCACGACCAGACGAGTGACTGATGTTGTCGAGGTTGTTGAACTGGATCCTGTTTCGAGGGAGATCGTTACAAACGAAGTTTTCAAATGGCATCCAGCGCAAGACGTCTTTGAATACTCGGGAAGAAGCGTTCTCATGGAAAGAATTGCGAAGGATCTTGGCTTGACCAAGGAGTATATCAAAGAAGAGTTGGAGAGACGGAAACTGCTTCTCGAATGGATGGGACTTAACAAGATTAGAAGGTTTAGTGAAGTCGGGCAGGTTATCAGAGAATACTATGCGGATCCTGAAGGAGTCGCTGAGAAGATTAAGTTGAGGCTGACTGTGTGAAGAACGAAGAGAAAAAGCTCTCGAAGAGAATTACCGAGAAGCTGAGAATACCTCGAATCACGTCGCCTACCCGAGATGGTCAGGGAAGTCTCCATCGACTGAGGACGATTGGATCAGATCTTATGAAATCTGGCGAGACTTCAGACTCCTTCAATGCAGTCGTTTTGGGGCCTTACCGTTTGATCGGTGGACGCGCAGAACGGCTTCTTCCAATGTTCGGAAACATGGAGAATCAACTGCTGAGGGGAAACGTGAAAGTTGCGTTTCCAGCATACGTGACATTCATGCTATTCCTCACATTTGTAGGGTGGATCTCCGTACTCGTCTTGACACTTGCGATCAGCCTACTGCTTGGAGCAACGTTAGTCGTCGCCATGGCGTTTGGACTGCTGTTTAGTTTTGGAACGGCTTTGACGATTTTCACGATATTGTATATGTTTCCTTCAATGCAGGCTGACAATCGGAGAAGAGTCTTGGATGAAGAACTTCCTTACGTGGCAAGTCATATGGCTGTCTTGTCTCGAGCAGGTTTAGCACCTGAGAGAATCCTCAGGTCGATGATCGATCTGGAAGCTGCGGGCGTGAGAAGCGTGGCGGCTGAGGAGGCGGGCAACATAGATAGAGACGTCCACTTCTTGGGGGTTGATATTATCTCCGCCATGGAGCGGCGTATGAAGACTTCGCCGTCCAGGAAGTTCGTTGACTTCATCGACGGATTTGTCTCCGTTTCAAGATCCGGAGGAGACCTTACAAACTACTTTCTTATTTCGGCAAGAGGATTCATGGATTGGGCGAGAATAGCGGCAAGACAACTTGTTGAAACGCTTGGTGGACTCGCTGAAGCCTACATTTCACTCATGGTTGTCTTTCCACTACTTGTGATCGTTATGCTTTCTATCATGAACATGATTGGTGGCGGGATAGGCGCGTTCAGTACACTGTTCATAATGCAGCTGGTTACGTATCTGGCTATTCCCGCATTGGCATTGATCGTCTTGCTGTTATTGGATTCAATTATGCCGCCGAGGTGAATCCCATTGCTAGAGATGAGAGTGACAAAACGAGAAAAGAAGATAGTCTGGGGAGTTTCAATAGGGATTGGGGTCGCCTTGGGAGCCACAACAATCGTCAGCGTTTTGTCTCCGATGCCTGCTATGGTTCTTGGTATTGACCAACTATTCTTCATAGCACTGGTTGTCACCATATTCCCTCCCGCAATGGTAGAATACGTTGACATGCGGTGGAAAGCAAGCGTTGACAAGAATTTGCCTGAATTCTTGAGGGAGCTTGCAGAGGCTGGCAGAACTGGAATCACCCTTACTAGGGCAATTGACCTTGCGTCGAAGCGCAGGTATGGCCCTCTGTCCTCTGAACTTCAACATGTGTCCGTGAAACTTTCATGGGGAGGGGATCTTGTTGATGCTCTCAAGGATTTTGCTGACCGAATCGACACGAGACTAGCAAGAAGAGTCTCGGTTCTTCTCTCTGAAGTGCACAGATCCGGCGGAGAAATAAAAGAGGTTCTTGAGATTGTAAGCAAACACGCCAGAGAGTTACAGACAATCGAACAGGAGAGAAGCAGTCAACTTAAGATGTATGTTGCAATAATCTACATCGCATTCTTCGTTTTCCTATTCATTGATTTCCTTTTGCTCAAAACCTTCTTCGCCAAACTTGCCTCGTTGAAAGAGATCGTGCAGGAAGCGGGAGGACTCTTTGCTATGGGCGACTTAGAGAGCATAAAACGTGTAATGTTTCACATGTGCGTGATAGAAGGCCTCTTCGGCGGATTGGTAGCGGGCAAAATGGGAGAGAACGCTCTTGGCGCCGGTTTGAAACACGCCGTAGTCCTGATGAGCATAGCGATTGTAATGTTCTACTTCTTCATGTGAGGAGAACAAAATTGAACATTGCCACAACTCAAAGGTCAATTGTCGGAGTCGTAGACTACGACATGGAAACCCCTGGGATGTCGTCAGTTAATTGTAGCATCTCAGCTCCAGCGGATGGCGACTTGGAAAGAGGAGTCTTCGTAAGAATCGGCGACGGGCAGTCTTACTACGTTGGCCAAATAGTAGCAGGACCGTTCTTCGCCAATTCAAGAGGTACACCATCAAAAGCAAGGTACCTAGTTGAAATAATGTCGTGCATCGATGAGGGCGCTGAGAAAGCAGTTGTGAGCCGACCTACACCTGGAACGCCTGTCGAGCTGGCGGAGACTCTCGAAGTTCATCGATTGCTTGGAATTTCAGGGGATATTCACTTGGGATCTCTCACAAGCGACAGAAGGTTCGTTGTGTCATTGAACGTTCCAACGTTGACTCGGCATGTTGGCGTTTTTGGAACCACAGGAGCCGGCAAGTCCAACACTATACAGGTGTTGATGGAAGAAGCGCACAATCAAGGATTCGGAATACTGGTGTTCGACATAGAAGGCGAATACATTGAAATGGATAAGCCTACAGACAGGTTGATTCCAGAGCTCGCAACATTTGGCATAAAACCCTTTGGAGTGAAAGATCTCCGAGTCTACGTTCCAAATCCATCTGAGAGCAAGAGAGCTGACGCGATCAGATTTGGAATCGAGTTCAGCGAGGTTGAGAAGGACGTTTTCGCTGAGGTAGCTGGACTGAATAGAATCGAACAGCTTTACTTCCAAGACTTGATGGAAAAAGTTGCTGCAGTTACACCGGAGTCGCAGAAACTTACTCTTGCGGCTGTGATAGACCGGCTTGCGAAAAGGCTCAGAGCCCAAAGCGACAACCCAACGTTGCCACCTATAGTCGCTGAAGCACACAATACACTCTACGGAAAACTAACCCTCATCTCAGGCCTAGATGTGGTTGATGTCAAAGCCGCTGATGTGGATATGTCAGAGGTTTTCAAAACTGGAAGAGTTTCAGTCGTGGACTTCAGTGACGCCACCGATAGTGTGAGAAACATTGTCATAGCTGATTTGCTGAAGAACGCTTGGAGATACAAGATCGCCAATCCAGAGTCACCGAGACTTCTCATAGTAATCGAAGAGGCCCACGCGTTCATTAGTAGAGAGAAGAGGGATGAGATGCTGGCGACCCTCATGCTACTAATTGAAACGGCGAGGCGAGGAAGAAAAAGGGGACTGATACTGGGCATAGTGACACAGCAGCCTACACACCTGCCAACAGAGATTCTTGAATTATGCAACACTAGGATCATGCATAGAATAAGCTCTACAGCAAACATTGAAGTCTTAAGGCAATCGACAGGGAATGTTCCGGATGAGATGTGGGGAACTATAACCTCCCTGACTAGGGGAGAAGCCATAATCTCTACCCCACAGTACTATTCAAAGGCCATTTCAATGATGGTGAGGCCATGCGCATCAAAAAGAATCGCTACAGAATGAGGCAAGAACCAACATGAAGCATCTCAAGTCAAAACTAGTCTTGAGTCTACTCATCCTGCAACTGTTGTTGCTATTTCCGGCTTGGAATGGAATCCCATTTTCAGGTGAGGGGAGGAACAGCGCGAATGCAGCACCCGTTATGCTAACTGGGAACGTGACCATCAGCGAACTGGTCGTGGATGGGACCCAGAGAGTTGTCGTCATCGGAAGCACCCTGATATTGACAGGAAACATAACTGTCAAGGATGATGGACAACTCACAGTGAGTCAAAGCCGAGTTCAGTTCTCAATAAGAGGAGAAAAAGCGTACAACATGTCTGTAAGCGGCCGCGGAAGAGTCGACATGGTCAACTCTGTCATGGAAACACTGTCGGGCGCATCAAGAATTGCAGTGTCTGGAAACAGTAGCTTGACAGTGACAAACTCGGAAATACTTGGTTTTAGTCAATTTTCGTCAACAGACAACACGGTTGTGACGGTTCAAGATACTCGGATGAATATCGGCTACATTTCCTCCAGCGGAAAGAGTTACTCGATGGTTGGCGCATCAATGATCAAAGTTGGCAAGGGTAGTGGTAGTTACAGTACACTAAGCGTGGCTGCGGTGGAGGCCAAGCTGGAAGACTTTCAGGGGGACGTGGTCACCATGAATGTTAACAGGTCGGTCCTGAAAGGAATTCAATGCAACGTTCTTGACGTGAGTTCTAGAGAGGCAATACTTTTGGAA
>CAZJUU010000142.1:0-4792 GCA_964549295.1 uncultured Candidatus Bathyarchaeia archaeon | reverse complement strand
CCATTCTAATTCTACTCCAGAAATTCGTTGCCTTCTGTTCCGTTGCAACGTTATTATGTCTTTCATTTACCGCACCACTGATCTTTTAATGGGCTATCAATCACAAGAATCATGGGCCGCGGTAGAGCAGTTTCAATGGGCTGGTCACATCGCTCTTAGCTATCGTAACATTGGGCGCGGTCTTGCTCGTCCACATCTGGAGTATGGACTCGTTGGAACTTGGCAGAGCGGGAGCCGGCACAGATCGAGCATCAACTCGTCATGAAGGCATACGATGCTCAGGATTCTTCGATTCGAACTCTATATCTGAGGAATGTTGGTCATGCGCGTCCATCAATTTCAGCAGATTACGTGAATGAAAAACCGTCGAGTATGGCTGCCCAACCGATTGTGCTGAGGAGACGCGCAAACATTGACGCTAATGCGTGGCCTTGGGATTCAAGAATCCAACTCAATATCCGATGAGTAATTAGAAGAAAACCCGTTAGCCCCCCATGTGTTCACTCGATCGATTTGACTCTATGTGGGATAGTTTAGAAGTTGCAGAATTGCAGGAGTAGGAACGTTTCGTACTTCAGGATCGCCTACGAAATTGAAATATAGCATACATGAAACGTAAACAGGTTGATTTGATGAGTAATTCGGATCAGTCTGCCAAATGGTGCTTGGGCTGTCACCAGTTGCGTCGGGCTTAATTGCGAAGTACACGTATCTCGACTGGCCGGCAGGTATCGTTTGACTTATGAACGCGGGGGGAGGAGGAGTCGGAGGTTTTGGACCGCTCCACCATATAGTTGGGTTCAATGGCAAGTATGCGACACCATGCTCTAGGTTTCCGTCCTCATCTGAAGGTGGTTCACATATGAAAAAGCGTCCTTCCTGCCCGACTTGGCCAGCTCCCATTTGTTGCATGAAGGTTTGTGAAAGCAGCTCAACATCTTTCTTTGCAGTATTGAGGACAAGTACTCGATACATCAGAGGAGCATTCTTGTGTCCATTCTTCACAAATGCCTGTGTCCAATCAGTCATTTCATTGTAGACATATTGAAAACTCCCTTCCTCGTTCTCTATTTGAAGCACGTATCCGCCGCTACTTCCGCCTTCTCCACTAGTAGACGGAGGGTATGGAACTTGGCATTCAAACACGTTTCCTCTCTCAGTTACTAGTCTGATCTTGTAGTACAGAGAGCTGGAAAGACCAGAGAGCGATGTCAAGGCTCCCATGCTACTAACGCCGATCTTCCTGAACTCTGAGTGGTATCCCAAGTCGTTCACGGTTTCTCCTGAGCTCACGTACCTGCTGATCCAATACTGATACTGCCACGTAGAATCTGTATATTCCTCATTGGGAAACTCTGCAAACCACACCTGAACTAAATGTAGCGTTACTCCTCCATCATTGGAGAAGCTAACGTTCAACTTTCCATTCTCGCCGACCTCTGCAGCGATGAACGTGATATGCTCGCTGTCCCGTTCCCAATCCATCTTATTCCTTTCAAGAACCGTCTGATTATAGCTGTTTAGGGCGGATGTAATTGCGAAGATTGTAAGCAAGATTATGAAGAATATGGCGATGATGAACATTGCGCTTATGGATCCACTTATCCCCTTATTCCCACGTAGAGACATCTTTTTCATCTATTCTCAGACCCCCTCTGTCGCAAGCCACTCCTCATTCGTCTTGATACCGTTTGTCGTAACCACCGCAATCGATTGAACGCATCCATAGCGTATTTCTGATATGATTGGGGCTTGATCATCGAAGCCAAATGTCATTCCATCTTCCGTGACAACTAAGTACCGATCATCTGGTGAGGGTATAGAGCCCGGTGGAACACCCGTATTGTTCCAGATAGCGTACACATCATGCAATATTGAGGTCCCATTAAGATAGATAGCGTCGATCTCAACATGCCTAGAACCTGTGTTCAGAACACTAATATTCAACATGCAAGTTGTATCGTCGCGGAAACGAATATTCACTATGCTGATCCTCTCTCCCAACCTCTCCTTGTTGCGTTGAAGGACGATATCATAGTTGGAAGTCATCGTCCCCAGGATATTCTGCGAGTACACGTACGCAGTTATGCCCAACACTACTGCTATGTTTATCATTATGACTGTGGCAACAACTGTGCTCACGGCCCTTCGGGACATGAGCTTCATCAACGCATCCCCTGATCATTAAGTCGCTGCGCGAACAAAATAAGCCTATCGTAACCTAGGTCCGGACACAGACTCGTATCAGACCCGTCTAACACCAGAAACCCCTCTCTCGGCATGGTCAAAGAAAAAGCTTAACTCTCCATGCGTCCAGAGTCGCTACCATATCTCGGCACATATGTTGGCCTACAAGTGATCTCTTTGCGTCGTATAGGTCTCGCTGGAATTATCATACTTATCATCTCACTAGCCATTAGTGGAGCAGGTTATGCTACTGGAACTTTTGAGTGGAATCCAAGCGATCCAGGTTTCATCTATTCGGCAGCGCTTACGGCAGGATTCATAGCATCAGTTGCAGCTGGTCTTTTCGGCGCCTATAGAGAAAATGAGGAATTTTTGATAGTTGGGGGAGTTGCCTGTATAGCCCTAGCTCTCGTCAATAAGATGTTCATCAACCGACTGTTTAGCTGGGGGTTCCTTGACGCAATGTGGCTGGTCGCCGGAGTCCTAATGATTCTTGACCGTTTTCATGTTCAAAGAGTTAAAGTCAGAGAAGCCATAGAAATTCAGAAGACACGGTCTAGACAGCTTCTGGAGAAAATGGACAGATTGAGAACCGAAGTTGGAACCGCGGAACCTAGTGTGGCTCCAGGTCTAAGGAAGGAAATGCGGGACGTTAGGAGGATGCTGTGGACAGAAGCGGTGGACAAACCCGAGTTGGCCAGAACATTGAGAGGCGAATTGTTCCAAGCCCCAGTTGCAAGGGAGATTGTGAAACGCCTCGTCGAAGCCGACCTGAACACTGTCGAACCAGACATAGAATCATGTGGAATTGCCAGATACCCCAAGCTGAGCGACATTAAGGGATATTCGGATAGTGATGTTCGAGTTACGTTGGATGATCTTGTGGACGCAGGAATTCTTGAGAGAGAACTATACGAGAAAGCAGTGGCATGTCCTCAATGCCATGAACCTTCAAAGGTGTTTTTTAGAACCAAATGTTCCAAGTGTGGGTCTATCAAGATCCATCTTAATCGGCTGATGGAACACAGGTGCGGAGCCATGTACAAACGTGAAGAGTATGCAGTGCCAACCGGATTACAATGTCCGAAATGTGGGAAACCGATCGAGAATGAAGCAGAGCTCAAACCTGTGGGAGTCGCGTTTGAATGTGAATCCTGCGGAAGCATATTCAGCGACCCAACCCAATCATTCTGTTGTAGACGTTGCTCGGTTGAATTCGAGCTGAAGGGCGCTGAGCTTGCAAATACCCACTCATACTTACTCAACGAGGGAAGAAGGTTAGAGGCGAGGGAAGTACTGGCTATTGCTGAAGCAGCAGATAGCCTCGAAGAACTGGGGTATGAGGTACAGGTCTCTGGATCACTCAAGGGCAAGACTGGTGTTGATCATCAGTTCACTTTAGTGTGCAAGAAACATGGAAAGCTGCTTGCCTTAGATCTGGTGATGGCAAGACCTGAGGACAAAGTGGATATGCCATTGATTCTTCCTTCATACGCCAAGTTCATGGATGTCCCCAGTATCACGGATCGACTACTCGCGGCGATGCCCGCTCTCGAAGATCGAGCGAGAGACTTCCTGACCGCAAATCATGTTTCTAGTGTTGAAGGCCAGAAGCTACTTGAAATTGGCGAGGGACTGAGAAAGAACCTAGGGTAGACATTGACTTGTGAAAAACACAAGATTATTTGTGGCAAACAAAAAGGTCATGAAAATGGGCTGCTTCTGAAACAAGATTAAGCAAGAAACTAGAGCGCTAAGCAAATAGAGACCCTAGGTCACTGAACCAGGTTGTAGTTTGACACGAAATTTAGGTATTACCCCCAGACAGTGACACCAATCTTAAATAACTTCTTGATACACTGCTAGGGTCAGGGAAAAACCTTGATGAGAGTTCGATTAAGCAGAGACGCAGACGGAAAACTCGTGCTGAACAGGAAGGCTGTATCACCGGTAATCGCGGTTTTGCTCATGATAGCAATCGCAGTAGCGGCCGCTATACTCGTATACGTGTGGAGCATGGGACTGATCGGGACACTGCAGACAGGCGGAGGCCAACAAGTTAGAGAACAGGTAGAGATGGTTGCCTACGATTGGTCTGTCCTCGGCAGCTTGATCTTACACTGTAAGAACGTTGGCACAACTGAAGTAACAGTAGACATTGTATACGTGCAAGGCGTCGCGACTGACGTTGACGTAGACATACCCCTCCTTGCAACGGTGGATGTGACCGCTACCAATTTTCCAACGATTACACCTGGAATCGCTTACACGGTGAAGATTGTCACAGTTTCTGGGGCTGTCTTCTCGTATTCATGCATTGCGGGACATGCCGGGTAGAGTGTGTAATACTTCCCCTCATCTTTTTTTTTGTACATAGGATGTTGTTTGCCAGACTTATTGGGCCTTGGCTCTACGCCCCGTAATAACAAAGATCCTCGGTGATTTCAATGCTTCACATACTCCACATTCTTCGCTGCAGTGGACCTAGGCCTATTGAAACATTGATAGTCAATCCTAAGACTCGTTCTCTTACCACGATTAGCTATTCATGTGGCATAAGTCTGATTGGAAGTTACAACCCTCTCATAGGACCATAATCCCGTAT
>CAZJUU010000141.1:0-4800 GCA_964549295.1 uncultured Candidatus Bathyarchaeia archaeon | reverse complement strand
AGGATATCTGATTTTGACATACTTTCTCGCACTAGGTGGAGCGCTCGTGACAGCCGGGATATACCTTACGGAGTCATCGCGCCACAAAGGAATGAAATGATGCAAACCTAGCGAACTGCTGTTGAGTACACATCTGCTACTCGTCTACGTGAACCGAATGACGACCCACTCGGGCTAGCACTCTAGTAACCAAGACTGCGAATGTGACTGCTGCAATTCCCAGCGTTAAGAGTACGAAAGCTGACGTTGATAGTATCATCAAAATCTCGGCATGAATAATCTCTGATGCACCGATCAGCAAAATAGCTGCAACCCACGCAAATGCGAACAGTCCTAGGCTACGAAGGCTGAGTGTGAAACCACGTCTCTTCTTTGCGTATACCAATAGCCCGGTTAGCCACGGTGTGCAATATGTAACACCGATCAGGCTACTTGCAAGTAATCCACTCATCGTCACTCCAAGTTCCCTATTGAAAATCAGTGCATAGTAAGCTTGGGATGATATTTGCAGTATTCCAATTAGTGGGTAGATCAGAGCCTTAACGAGCATTCGAAGGGCGGGTGACGATGCAACATACCCCGCCACGCCTGGACTAAATGAATAGTACCACGCGTTGAAGGCTTTCATAAACTGGGTTCCTGCGAAGGTCGAAAGAACAAGCCCGTTTCGGAAGTCTCTGAGTGCCTGTACAACTGGAGAGAGTTCCGAGCCGTAGGCTGCTGAGGCGATAAAACACATACCTTTCGATGTTACAACCGTTGTCACCACAGTCGTCATCGCTTGTGTACTAGTTGGCGTAGTGGCTGTTGTAACCTGTTCACCTGTTGTTGGCGCCGCGAAGAAGTAAACGTGGCTATCTTCGGATCCTGCGACCATATACTCTCCTGTATCGGATATGGAAACGCTGTAGACATCAGCGTCGAAGGGGCCCCCTCCCTCCTCCTGTCCCACATTCTGACCTGTCAGATATCTCCACAGATAGGTTCTAGCAGTGAGCTTTCTGTCGAACAGATAGACATAATTGTCTTCACTTCCGGCGATCACATATGAACCATCATAGTCTAAGGCTACAGAACGTACTTTGCCTCCTGTCTGGAACCTCCACAAGTAGTTGTTTCCGCTGAAACTCCTGTCGCATAAGTACACGAACCCATCATCACTTCCAGCCGCAATGTAGTTTCCATCGGCTGAGACGGCTACTGTGTTAACCTTTCCACCAGTCTTGACTCTCCACGTGTACGTGCCCCTGGAGAAACTCTGATCTGCAAAGTAGAAGTATGTGTCCATGCCACCGGCGACGACACTTGAACCGTCGGCAGATATAGCGACAGATAGCAGAGCTCCTTCAGTCAAGAAACGCCATCTGAAGGTCTGTCCAGTGTAAACGCTGTCAAAGGAGTAGACGTACCTATCTCGACTTGCAGCAGCAATATAGTCACCGTCTCGTGAAATGGCTACGGAACTAACTTGGTCTCCCGTTATGTAGTACCATAACGGGACTTTGTTCATGAATCTCCGATCGAAAAGGTACACCCTCTTGTCATAACTTCCTGCGGCAATATAGTTTCCGTCACCAGAGATTGAAACAGACTTTGCCGGGCCCTTGACCATGTACTGCCACAGAGCTTTGTTGCCTGTGAACTCTCGGTCAAAGTAGTAGATGACTGCATCGTCGCTGCCAAACACAGAATTGCCTCCATTGTTTGAGATCGCAGTAGTGACCACGCTTCTCACTGCTGTACTTTTCCAGAGCTCTTTGCCGCCGGTCAGCTCCTTGTCAAAGAACAATATGTTGTTGTCTTTTGTTCCAGCAACTGCGTAGTTGCCATCCGCGGACACCGCCACGGAATACACCTCCGCAGGAGCCTTGTACCTCCATGACAACGGCTGAGAACCAACTTTCAACGTGAAGTATGACGCAAAACTCAACGCCAACGTAACCAGCAAAATAACGGAAACAACTCGTCTCATAGAACTCCCTGCCCCCCAGTGTTTATGCCGGTTTTCATCCTAAAATGACTTTGCATAGCGTATCCAGCGGAAAACCGGCACTGGCTGGACTGACACTACTGAAGAGACGCTGAGATTCCCAGATTCAAACTGTGAGCTTCAATATCTATTATGGGAAACCTTAAGTGTCATAGTATTTTTGTTAGCGTCAAATCGGTGCAAGTTCGATGACAGGCAGACGTGACCTCCACGTAAAGGTTGCTGCAGTTGGCGGCACGTTTGACTTGCTTCATAAAGGGCATAGAGAACTTCTGGAGACAGCCTTCAGAATCGGCGATAGGGTTCTAGTCGGTCTCACCGACGATATCTTCGTGAAGAAGCTTCACAAACCCCATAGGGTCGAAAGCTTCACTGCAAGGGAAGCTGAACTCAGATCATACCTAGAAAAGAAGGGGTTTCTCACAAGAAGCGAGATAATGGCTCTCAGCGATCGCTACGGCCCAACAATCAACGATGGTGAGATTGAAGCGTTGATTGTCAGCAAGCGAAGTGAGGCTATGAGCAACAAGATAAACGAGCTGAGGGCAGAGAAAGGATTGAAACCGTTGGAAGTTGTCTCGATAGACATGGTTCTTGCACAGGATAGGGTTCCAATCTCTACAACAAGAATCAGAAGAGGAAGGATTGACCGAGAAGGAGCCGTCCTTCACTAGAGCATAGGATTGACACCCCCACCGGGGGTAGGGGGGTCCGTGAACCGTTACGGTGTCCAGTTCCAACCGAGGATCAGATCAAGAGTAGACGAATCACTTAACATCAAAAAAAGAAGGCCCAGACTACTACCGTCAATCAATGAAAGGGAAAATTCTTATCCTCTTCACAGAAGCATGTTCATTTGATAATCATTGACTGAGCTTGCGTCAAAGAGATGCAGACCATGCGAGGGCGGAACCCCTCCTCTGAACATAGAAGAAACTGGAAAGCTGCTCACACAGGTGGACGGGTGGAAGCTTGAAAACCATGCCATTCAGAAAAGTTACAAATTCAAATATTTCGTAGAGGCTATGAGGTTTGTCAACAGAGTTGCAGAAGTAGCTGAGAAAGAAGGGCATCACCCCGATATTCACATATCATACAACAACGTGAAGATACGTCTGACAACACATGCAATAGGTGGTCTTTCAGAGAACGACTTCATATTGGCAGCGAAGATTGATCAGTTGTAGACATCTCGAATCTGTACATTCCACTTTCCCTTGCCTATGGTATTATTGCGTTGGTCAGGCATGTTCCATGGCGTGGCTGTCATGAGAAGAACAGCTCTTTTCATATTCATTGGAATTCTGCTGTGTGCAGTGACTTTGTCTTACGTTTCACAAATGCGCACACATGATGCTGCTTCTCTCTACACCTACGTGATTGTCAACACCTACCCTCACGACAGAACCGCGTTCACGGAAGGCCTAGCCTTCGAGAATGGAATCCTCTACGAAGGAACTGGTCTCTACGGGAATTCCAGCCTACGAAAGATTGAGCTGAACACTGGCAGAATCCTTGCAGATCATGAATTAGATTCTGAGATGTTTGGCGAAGGTATCACTCTTTGCGGCGACGAACTCATCCAGATAACTTGGAAGAATCATGTGGGATTCGTCTACGATAAGGACACCTTAGACTTGATTCGAGAGTTCAGCTATTCTACGGAGGGGTGGGGAATAACGTATGACGGGACCAGATTGATCATGAGCGATGGCTCCTCCACTTTGCATTTCCTTGATCCGGAAACGTTTGAGGAAGAAGGTAGAGTTGAGGTTTATGACAACGGCAAGCCTGTAAGTAACCTCAACGAGCTAGAACACATTCGTGGACAGATATATGCCAACGTCTGGTTGACTGACAGAATAGCGAGAATTTTACCTGAGACTGGCGAAGTGGTTGCTTGGGTGGATCTGGAAGAGCTTTTGACGCCTGAAGAGCAGAAAGAGGCAGATGTACTCAATGGGATCGCATATGACGCAACCGACGACCGGTTGTTTGTGACGGGAAAGCTATGGCCAAACGTGTTTGAAATCGATCTTGTTCCTTTCAGATCAGAGGATTTGGCCGCTTTATCTCGTCCCTCAGATTATGGGGTGTACCCGCCACTGATGCTCTGTGCTTTTTCCCATGGGAGTGTTGTCAGATTGATCAGGACATTTCGAATGATGACGGAATGATTGCATCGGGCTAGATAGATCAATGGATCTTGAGTCTAGATTGATCCGGCATTCTAAGATAGAGAGTGCAGCAGATTCATTGCGTCAGTTGGAGGATGCCCAGAATAGTACTTGCTAACGTAGAGAAAAACATCATTGAATTGAGGAGCTAGAGTCTTTATCTTGTCTGCCCATTGTTTTGTCTCTTTTGTTCTGTCGCGTTCAATCTGGCCCAGTGTTCCCTTCACCTTTCTTCGGTCTCCTTCCAATCGTATGTAGCCGAAATCCCCGATTATGGTCTCTATTAGTGGTATGAAAGGATGGTCCACTAAAGCCAATGGGACTTCGTTATTCCTTAGAAGTGTGTAGAGTTCACCACACAAGAGCTGCTTGTTTCTTATCTCAAGAACATACCGGAATTCTTCGGGTAGATTGGCGATGAAGTTGGCGAGAGTCTTGATATATTCGACTTTGAATTGGTAGGGGAGTTGAATCAACATTGGTCCGAGTTTGTTTTCAAACTTTGCGACTCTTTTGGTGAATACATCCACGGCTTCGCTGCAATTCTTCAACAACTTCAAATGGGTTATGACCCTTGGGAACTTTGTTGAGAATAGGAAGTTCTCTGGCGTTTGATCTCTCCAGTTTGTCACA
>CAZJUU010000140.1:0-4833 GCA_964549295.1 uncultured Candidatus Bathyarchaeia archaeon | reverse complement strand
TTTCTTCCCACTTTGATTCAGCAAGCTTTCAACTTGACTTCTATCCTTTGGGACAGGCGGTAATGCTGGTTGGCTCTTTGATGACTGCTTCTACCGTATTTGTTTGGCTGCCGTTAAGACGCATGGTGAATCTTGGTCTAGAGAGAAAGCTCAGTCGGGATTGGCGACAACTAACGATGTTCGGGAGCACTGCAGCCTCAACAATGAAGCGTCCCCGTACGATCTTGTCGCTCTCCATCATGAGTATCATTCTGGTCGTTCTTCCGCTTTTGATGCACCCCACAATTGGCGGGGTTTGGAAAAATGGGGCATTTCAAGGATATGCACTCTATCTGACCCAACTTGGGAGAATCGCATTGTATCTTAATGCGTTGTTGATGGTGATTCTGGCAACATTGCTTTGGCCCCATGAGAATGAAGGAACATTGCCAATACACACAGTGTTGCCGATCTTTAGTCTGAGTAGTGCCGCGTTAAGCCTGCACCTGGCAACAGATCAATATATTTTCATGTCGTTGAACCCCGTTCAAAACGAACTACTGTTTGTGCTATTGGTGACGTTCCTGACAACATCTTTGCTAGCCCTGAATTTGAAATACGAGTCAATTTCAATAGTCAAGAAGGATTTTGCCATAGAAAACATACTTCCATTCCCATTCATCATAGCGCTAGGGATTCTCACAATTGCTTTAGCCGTTCTTGCCACGATAACTCAGCACTTCAATGGTCTCATCGGCCGACTGTTGGGGCAAGGAGCTTTCTACACGTTTCTATTTGCAGTTTTGCTCTACGCAGTAGCCCCAAAACCACGAATTAGCGCACGCTAGAAAAGACCTGTCAGAATGAGATTCCCTCTGGCTTTCCTATGAAGACGTCTTCTCCAGTTCGCTCCTTCGGCAGCCTTAGGCCCTAAACACGGACGGAGTACCAGAATCGCGCAGACAAGTGAAAGGAGGATGACAAAAAGCGAAAACGCGTTGTCTGTTGGGTCTGGTATCACCTCAATTCTGGACTCCAAAGCTATTTTGCTTCCGATCAGTACTAGCCCGATAACGCACACTTGAGAGAAGACTCGGAGGGGAACATATTCATCATTTCTCAGCTGTTTGGTGGATATGAGTGTTGCAAGTACTAGGACAGCGACTGCTGAGCACATGAGCAATTTGCCCGTTGGGCTTACATATAGGACAGAGCCCGCTGTTTGATTCTGAATCCAGATCGGTGCAACAGTATCTATGAAGAACATCGATGAGAAGAACAACATCAGAGACGTGAATGATAGAGCGACTACGAAAACGTGAGAGCTCACAAACCCTTTCAAGATCCCACTGCGTTTTCTCAAAGGTACTGATCTGTAGGTTGGAGCAGCATTCCTTGTTTCGCCTGCTCTTGTGTACAATACTGCAAGGATGTTAAGCCCTCTTCCAACTATGTCATTCATGAAGAAAACAAAGTACTTTGGAATTTCTTCGTCTGAACGCGGCCTGATGATAGTGATCCAACCCCAGTCATTGTACCCCACACTAGGAGAAAACATGACGTACAGTAGCCAGAATGCTGTGAAACATCCAGCGACCTTTGTCACGTCACTGATATCTAAACGCCTCGTTATCTGAGACCAATACAACTCGTTCGTCATGACGATAGCCACTGCAAGGATCACAACTACGTGTACATCAGTACTTGTCGTATCATACGGAAACGCCTGGATGCCGATCCATTCTGGGTTTGGAGATATGATGCCCCACTTCAGGAATGTCTCAGCTCCCCAAGCTAGGTCGGCAACAGAGAAGACGAATAATGCTACATAGATAGAGTATAGGGTCGAAATCAATTGGTCTCTCACCGACTTAGCGTGCGGTAGCAAGATTGCCAGGGGGATCAGTATCATCAGGACACAATGGAAGAAGCTCCACACCCTACCGCTGCCCCAGAACAACGAAAGATATGGTATGAAAATCCTTTCCTCGCAAACTGCATGGAACGTGAATGGGAAATAGGAATAGGCTGAATAGGTGATTGACAAAGAGACCACCATGTAGACCCCCCAAATCAAACGTCGGTCCGTCGTTTGCCCACGCTCCTGGGACGCCATGCCAGGCTCTCAGCATTGCAAACCAGAACGTCTAACGGCCTAAAAAGCAAACGGGTCAGCTTCGAGAAGGTTGATGCCCGAACTCGATCTATCTCAGCTGCCCACTAGCGGTGAATGGTCAGAAATTGCCTATAATTCAATCCTCAGGTAGGAGGACGATCGCGTTACACTTGTAATGGTATAAAGAAGATATGCACTTAGCCGGTCCCCTAGGAATGATGGAAATATTCTTCTTCCTGCTTCCCATAGTCAGCTGGAAGAAACATTGAAACAACGCTCACAAAGCGGAACAGTAAGTTGAGGATCGATACGCTCCCTTCAGCGTTTCTATACGGAATGCAGGATATGCCATTTGATCTTGAGTTTGCAGTGACGAACAAATGCAATCTGAGATGTATTCAGTGTAACGTATGGAAACGTTACGAGGAGAGACCCTGGCTGAGCAAAAACGAGTTGAGCATGGAACGAATTGGCAGGATCTTCTCATCGTATCGCAAATTCAGAATAGTGGGAATCACTGGAGGTGAGCCGCACCTAAGATCAGATCTAACGGACATACTTGGTGTCATTACATCTACACAGACAGATCTGGAGTCGTTATTTATCACAACCAACGGTCAGCAACCAAATGTGATTGCGCGGAATGTTAGCAGAACTCTGAAGAGGACAACTGAATGTGAAGTCACTGCTGATCTGACTCACTTCGTAAGCATAGACGGCCCACATGAATTGCATGACTGGATAAGGGGAGTCTCAGGCGCACATGAGAGAGCTCTGGATACGATTCGACAACTTGCCAAGCTGGCTAACTTCTATAGATCATTTCGAGTCGGCACAGTGACTGTTTGTTCTCCTTTTAACATTGACAGGTTCGGCGAAGTACTTGACCATGTCTCGAGACTCAAGGACGAATTCGAAATCGAACCAAGCTTCTGTGTCTGGCTAGAAGGACAGCTATATGACAACATAGGGACTCACGATGGCCTCTCAAAGGCCAAATTCCGAGACAAACTCATTAAGTTCATTCCACGGATCAAATCTGTGGCAAGAACCAAGTCGCTGACCTCGATAGGAAGATGCATCTTCTACGATCTTCTGTGTCTATGGCTCAAGAAACCTCAGAAACAGGTCATTCCTTGCGGTGCCGCGAAAGTTCGTTATTTTCTCGACCCGTATGGAGACGTCTACCCGTGCACGATCTTCAATCACAAGGCAGGCAGGTTGAAGGATCAAGATGACGATTTCGAGAAGTTACTTTCTTCTGACTCCAGGTCACGAACACGAAATCTTGTAGAGCAAGAGAGGTGCCCGATATGCTGCAATACGTGTGAAACAATACCTGCCATGATGGCCAAACCGATGCATACCGCGTCGAAGTGGCTAATGTCGCGACTAGTGCGTGCGTGATTCTCGCTATCGGATGGTTGGCTGAGCTTGATTTCGATGAAGTGTTGTTTGATATCCCCCTATCTTCCCGAGAAATGTGGCATCGCGATCTACTCTTCGAAACTTGCAAAACGATTGGCGGATCACCTGAATGTCACAGTAGTCGGCAACAGAAATCGATCTCATGGTGTCGACTCATTCGATAATATCAAAGTCGTTCGTTCTTGGAAGAGAAATAGTGCAACGTATATTTTCGATATTGTGAGATGTGTCACACATCATTCTCCGCATGTCATCCACATTCAACATGAATACCTAGCCTACGGCGCACGAAAGTACAGTCTTCTCTTTCCTATGCTTCTACTCTTTTTGCGATTGCTTGGAAGACCAATCGTGCTGACAATGCATAGCGTAGTCAAGAGGGATAGGTTGGACTCCGATTTCTTTCTCAATCACCAGACGGGGCGGAGAGGGGCTCGAATCAAGAGGTCTGCTATGATCATCTTTACAAGAGCAATTACCGGGCTTGTTCACAAGGTTATCGTTCACAACCAAGAAATGAAGAACGTACTGGTTTGTGACTATGCTGTAAGAAGGGAAAAGACAGTTGTTATCGCCCACGGAATAGACACATACTCTATTGAAAAGAGCATCGGCGAGTCAAAAGAACTTCTTGGAGTGTCTAGGAGACGCATCATTCTTTTCTTTGGTTTTATCATTCCTGGGAAAGGTCTCGAAGTGTTGATAAAGTCCTTTTCCCGAATATTCGCCGAAGTTCCTGATGCAATCTTGCTGATTGCTGGAGGATACCATCCTCGTCTTGCGTTGGAGTTTCCACAGTACATAGGGACCGTAGAAAAGCTGATTGATCAATCAAGCCCCGGCAACATCATATTTGAAAACAGATTTGTGTCGGAGGAGGAACTGAGGCTGTATGTTTCTGCTGCAGACCTAGTGGTCTTCCCCTACGTTGATGACAGCATACTTGGTGCCAGCGGGGCGCTCGCAAGTTGTGCCGGGATGGGAAAAGCAGTCGTTGCCACCAACTTGCCAAGGTTTTCATCAGACATTAGAAACGGGTATGATGGGATTCTAGTTAGGCCGAATGACGAAGATGAGCTAGCCTCAGCAATAATAGAGCTCCTTGAAGACGAGAAACTCAGAGCGAGAATCGGTCAAAACCTGAAGAGGGAGGCGTTCAAGAGAGACTGGACAAAGATCGCGTCTATGACCTACGAACTATACCTCAAGACTATTGCAGGATCCAGTCGTAGTTCCTCTTTGTGAACGATTGTGCGCGCGCCTTTCATAGCTAATTCATAGAAGAGAAGAAAAAGTTGTGACTCTAAAAC
>CAZJUU010000139.1:0-4869 GCA_964549295.1 uncultured Candidatus Bathyarchaeia archaeon | reverse complement strand
TGCGTCTCCACATCCTTCACCTCGATGCCTGAAGCATCTATTCCTAGGCAGCTTATCTTCCTCTCGATCAACCACTTCACAGCATCATTCGTCAAGAATGGTCTCTGATGGTAGTCTTTCGTATTCCAAAATCTGCTCCGATCTGTACGGATTAGAACGATGTCGCCCTCAGAGACATTCTTTCCATATTGCTCCAAGTCATCCACATCGATCTTCTCGCCAGGCTTTTTGTGCGAGAAGTTTAGAATGACAGCTTCTCCAACGAGCCTCTCTAGAGGAATCTCAGAAGCATCCTTTCCATGCTTCAAATAGTGGTAAGGTGCCTCTATGTGCGTACCGATGTGATCCAAAAAGGTGATCTCTTGCATAATGTACCAGACGTCCTTCTCACGCCTTATATTAGGGAGAACTTCCTCAATGAGGAAAGTCTTCAGTTCAAGCTTCCTTTCCTCCTTTCCGGGAAAAAGCTTATGCGTAAGGTCGATCAGTCTCCCCTTCAACACTATCACATCACCAACCAACCTGCCAATAACTGAACGCCACTTGGTTTTTAGATTTCTCCTACGAATTAGCATATGAACTATGGAACTCAAAGCGCTCTCGGTTCAGAGGGCGATAATTATGGCTTGCTAATTTCGCGAATATTTTTCTTTTCCCATTGAAGAATCGTCTCGCCATACCTGCCAATTGCGTGGAAAACAATGGGAGTAAAGAAGCACTCGCTTGAGTAACTGGGAAAGATAACAGGGTCCAGAATCTGTGAAGCCGTATTGATTTTTCGAGCAGTCCTGTCCCTTTTCTATGGAAATAGTATGACTTTCGCAGAATCCGGTGACCTAGCTACCTGGAACGCTCTCTCGAAGTCGTCCAATGGGAACGTATGGGTGATGATTGATTTTATTTCTAGTTTGTGGTGAGCGAGAAGATCTATCGCTCTGTGCCAATCTGCCCAGGTTCTTCCTAGGCTTCCAAACAGCTTCAATTCTTTGCGAGAGATCTTGAAGAATATATCCATCGGTATAGGGTTTGCGAAGGTTCCGATGGTGACAATTCTCCCGCCGCTCCTGGTGATCTCTAGAGCCTGCTGCATCACTTCTTCGTTTCCTGTAGCTTCGAGAACAAAGTCTGCTCCTCTTCGATTTGTCAGTTCAAGGATCCTTTCGACAGCGTTCTCTTTGGCGGCGTTTATTATCTTTGCTCCACCAGCAACATTTTCAGCAAGCTTTATCCGGCTCTCACTGACTTCTGTGGCCATCGTGAGCGCGGAGATAATGGTGAGATATTTCAGAGCCATTAGACCGATTGGTCCGCATCCCAGCACTGCAGCGAACTCCCCAGGTCTTGGGGAACCTTGGTCCACAGCATGCACAGCAACGCCAAGAGGTTCCAGTAGTGCGGCTTCCTCGAATGATAGTTGATCCGGCAGCTTGATCGCAGCAGCTTCAGGTATGACGGCGTACTCCGCATAGGCACCGGTCTTCTTTCCAAAGATCACTCGACTCTCGCAGAGGTTGTCCATGCCTCGCCTACAGAAGAAGCATTTTCCACAGAAGAATAGTGAGTTGATAGCGATTCTGTCTCCAACCCTAGCGTCCGCTACAGCGTCTCCAACCTCTGACACGACTCCAGAGGCTTCGTGGCCGAGAATCGCCGGGTACTGAGCATGCTCCATCGCTCTGATTCCCCAGTCGGTCCAGAAGTAGATGGGTATGTCTGAGGCGCAGATCGAGACCGCCTTGATCGCAACTAAGATGTCGTTGGGATTCCTAACGGTGGGCTTCTCAACTTCTTGAAGAGACAATCCCTGTCCAGGTCCGGTCTTGACTAAGGCTTTCAACTATTGTGAACCTCTGGAGACAATTGCTGTATAGAGTCTCTCTACTTCTCTTCGTACACGAATGTTTCCCCAGGCTTCAGTACAACTGGCCTCACATAGGGCTTGTCGTCTGAACGCATGGCTTCCATGATCTCAACGAAACGTTTCACATCAGGATTGTCGGGTTTGTCAAAGTGCATGGCGATCGCATACTCGACACCGAGCCATTGTGAAGCAAGTGCGGCTTCATTCGGCGTCATCTCCCCAGTGATGAACTTCGGAACGCCGTGGAGGGCACCGAGATGCATTTCAGGAACGGTGACGTGTATCAAACCGATATTCGGACGATACAACTCGCCTATGAGTTTCATATCGCTGAATAGGGAAGTGTCACCAGCATGATATATTCTTACGCCAGGATCTGCGTAGATAACGAAGCCCATTGGAACACCTGTTAGGAATGTTCCGTCAGGTTCCGTAATGTTTGACCAGTGTCTACTTTCAACAGATCTAACGGTTATTCCAGCTTTCTCAACAGTCAGACCCCAGACTATCGCGGTGAGCTGATCTTGAGGAACCCCCTCTCTTATCAAATGAGCTCTCACGTCACCACCGCATATGACGGGCGCTTTGAATTTCTTAGCGATGGATCCTGCGTCGCCCAGATGGTCTGCGGCTGCGTGAGTAACCAGAATCAGGTCAACTTTCTCAAGATCGCTAGTCTTCACTGGAGTCACAGGGTTCTGATCGAGATAGGGATCTATCAATATTCGAATATCACGGCTGTTGACGATCTCGAAGGCTGAGTAACCGAAGAACCTTAGTTTGGTTGCCATTTACCATTCACATCCTGCAAGTCACTGCCATTCCACAGCTACAGCACGGCATTGTGCTCCTCCAACATATTTGTAGGGCATCGGTAGAAACATGAACCACCAACGTTCCCTTTCGAGCAGCTCCTTCGGCAGGTACATCTCCTCAATGAGCAGTAGTCCTGCTGCAAGCAAGACATTGTGAACAGGCGCATCCCTAGCTCCGAACTTGTCGAAGGAGAAAGTATCTATGCCCAGAGCCTTTATCTTCTTCTCAACCAGCCACCTAGCGCACTCCGGAGTTATTGCAGGCCATTGCTTCTGATAGACAGTGGTATAGTCTCTCTTCAAACCCCATCCAGTATAGATCATCACTACGTCACCATTCTTGATCTTGCTGTCATATCTAGGCTTCAAATCACCGAGTTCGATGTCTCCGAGGGGCTCCTTTCCCGTGGCTTCAAGGACTATTCCCTCTCCCATAAATGAATTGAGAGAGAATTCATCGAGTCTCTTTCCACTATCGAACTTATGCCAAGGACTGTCCAAGTGTGTGCCGAAGTGCGTATTGATCTTGACGAACTCAAGATTGAATCCGTCTCTTGCTACAAAATGGGTGCGATACATTTCCATTTGAGGTACAGTTACATCAGGCCACGCGGGAGCATTATGATACAAGCCGTGGGAGCAATCCAAAATACGCCTAACCTTCAATCTGACCACCACAACATAACACGAGTCAAATTCGTTTAAACGTTTGCGGTCTAGAAGCGATACGTATCAACCAAACGGTCACGATGACTGTGGCTTGAGCAAGACCATCATCACCTTGCCAGATCTTGCTGACTCTCACAGATATTACGGCGATCGCCATCGCAATAGTTAGGAGTAGATCCAATATTAGTTTTCATGGCTATCTCCAAAAATGTATTATCAGAGGTCTAGCACTAGGTGGAGTGAAAAAGAGGTAAAGCGTAATTATGTCGGACAGAGATACGGTTGCTAAAGACGAAATTGTTAGGCGTGTGAAGGAGCATGGTTTTCCTGAAGAACGAATTAACCACTCAGTTAAAGTCGCCCGCCTCGCCCTGCAAATCTCTGACCTTATGATTGATGATGGTCGAAATGTGGATAAGGCGGTGGCGGAGAAAGGGGCTCTGCTGCACGATATAGGATATCTCCATTGCCGCGGGAGGCTCGTGGAGATCCCAGAGTGGAGGGGCTATGGAATTGAGGTTCCATCAGATGACATCAACCACCCTGTACTTGGCGCAATGATTGCTAAAAAGTGGGGGTTCAGCGACGAAGTTGCTGATTGCGTTCTAAAACACAATATTGGCGGGTTCACAGTTGAGGAATGCATACTGCTGAAGGTAGAACCTGTTCCTGAAAAGGATTGCACGCCCATAACAGACGAAGAAAAGGTTGTGCATTATGCTGATCATCTAATGTTGCTGAAGAGGTTTGGACTTGACCCGTTAAAGGATCCTCAAGCCTCCGCCAAAGCTTGTCTTCCATGGCTGAAATACTATTTTGCAGAGAGAGCTAACATGAAGATAGAGATTGATAATCCAATAGTTCAAAGAGAAGTAATGTTGAATAATGAGTTAAAGAAGTATCTGAAACCTAAGATGATTTTGTGATGGCGAAGAATATGTTGGAGAAGGGATCCATCGTAGAGTTACCCTATGGAAATAATGTTCTAAGATTCAGGCTGCCGCAGAGGAACATTGCTTACAGCTTGGATGTCGGCAGAATTCCGGCTGTAAAGAACGCATATATAGAGGTTGAGAGAGCGCTTAGGAACCCCATATCTCATCCCGGCATCAGGAAGTCCGTTAAAAGGGGAGATAGAGTGGTCATATTGGGGGACGATCTCTCTAGGCCAACACCGTGCGACAAGCTGATTCCCCCTATCCTGAATGAACTCAACGACGCGGACATACCGGACAAAGATGTTAGGATAATCGTTTCCCCAGGCACTCATAGACCATTGACGGAAGAAGAGTTCAAAGTGAAGTTTGGAGAAGAAGCTGTTGGACGGGTTGAGATTCTAAATCACGACTGTAACGACAAGAGGAAGCTAGTTTACATGGGAGTTACCGTCATGGGAACTCCAGTATGGGTAAATAAGGAGTTTTACGGGGCGGATTTCAAGATAGGCCTAGGTGGAATCATCCCCCATCCTTTCGGCTGGGGAGGCGGAGGAAAGATTGTTGAACCAGGCATATGTGGAGCGGA
>CAZJUU010000138.1:0-4903 GCA_964549295.1 uncultured Candidatus Bathyarchaeia archaeon | reverse complement strand
TTCCCGTCGCGGATCTTAGGTAAAGTATCTCCTGACCGGGTTCTACCGGGTTGTTTCTGAGACTTCTGAGGATAGCAGCTGCAAGTTTGCTTCGATATGGATCCCAGAGTCGGTACTCCACATGATTGAATCTTATCAAACGTTCTCCGTACACTGACCGCCCAGGCATTAGGTTCTCTGTTGCAAGCTTTCTTGTTCCGGTCCCTGTATCTACCCAGAAGATTGCCGGGAATTTCTCATGGGGTCTTATTTCGATATGCACCATGTTTTGTCCTCAGAGGCGGATTACCGTATTTCTCCTTGATCTCTTCGATCCTCTTGTCCAGTTCCTTCTTCAATATCTCTCCTCTGAAGTCTCCCTTGAACGCGTCTATCCTCGCAGCTATGGAAAGCCTGCCGGAGAGAGCTCGGGCAATCTTTCCTCTCTGCCACCGTGGAGCCTGATGAATGGGTGCATATTGAAAGATTATCCCGTGTTTTGGAGGTCGAGCCCCAGTTTTCAAGGCTCGGAAGAGTGCTTTCTCAGCTCCCAGAACCTGGAGCGTGCTTGCAGGCATCATCGCCAACCTATCCAAGCTACCCGCAATCGACATGAGCTTTGCTGAGAGAGTAGATCCCATTAGGAAGCTCATGTTTGGAGCGATATTCTTCATCAAATCCTCCAATTGCTTTTCTGCACGCTCTCGCAGCTTGAACAGGTCTAGAACCTGTCTGCAAAACACGCGCATCCATTCGAGATCATCGTCACCTATATCCGCTCCCATAGAACTTCGGGCTGTCGCTGCTAACGCATTCACCTTCTCCTTTGGCAGCCCCATCTTCTCCAGCGCATCTTCAGTGAAATTGCTTCTCTTTCCGAGATCAGCTACTAGCCTAGCGTATGTATCGTGGCCTTCTACGAGTCTATCCATCTCTGGAAAATGCAGACCGTACCATTCACGAATCCGTCCAGCAAACAAATTCAAGGTCTTGTCCAAGTCGTCAAGAGCGCGAACTGTCTGGATCGCATGTTGATCACGTTTTGCAGCTGAGACCGCAACACCAGCCCTAGCCATCTGAAGGCTCATTTCTCTAACAAACTGGTTGAACTCAACTTCATCTTTGACGATCTTCAGATCTACTAGCACAGAAACAAGTTTCTGCCTAAACTCGTCAGCGACCTTGCAGGGCTTTTCCAGCTTGACCTCGAGTCGAGCCTTAACCTTCAAAACGTTCAGAAGCGTTTCGTTATCGACCGTGAGAGCCAGTTGTTTCTTCTTCTTCAGCTTGGCAAAGAACTCTGCAACTGCATTTGGTAGCTGTCCAGACTCAATCTCTCTCGAAATGGATGATGCTCTGGAAGGATCGGGTCCGAACAGGTACTTATCAACGATATTCCCCGCCTTATTCAGGGCAAACAGTCCAAATGGGGTTTCTACAACATACAGTTTCATCGATCTGCTCTCCGTGTCATCTTATCGTTAGCCAAATCAACTCTACCGCTAGCGTTATTTGGGTATCGCAATTAACGTTTTGCGTTGGACGACTATGAAACCGTGCATCTCAGTGAATCTGTGTGGAATTGACCTCAATAGCCCCACGATTCTTGCGGCCGGAGTCTTAGGCATATCATCAGAGACTATGAAACGAGTATTCGATTCTGGAGCGGGTGCAGTGGTTACAAAGTCCACTGGACTTGATGCTCGATCTGGGCACCCAGGTCCAAATATTGTGGAAACCCACTCAGGTCTGCTCAATGCGATGGGACTTCCGAATCCGGGAATAGAGCAGATGAGCACTGAGATCAAGAAACTGAGAAATTTGGGAATTCCAGCGATAGCCAGTGTCTACGGTTTTTCTCCAGAGGAGTACGCTGAGGTTGCACGTGCGGCGTGTTCAGCCGGAGCCTCCGCTGTGGAAGTCAATGTGTCATGTCCAAACATAGGCAGGGTTGGTTGCGAAATCGGACAAGATCCTGAGATGGTTGGAAAAGTTACCAGAGCCGTTACAACGGAGGTTGATCGACCGGTATTCGTTAAGCTCTCACCCAATGTCACCGATATTGTTGATATTGGAAAGGCTGCCGAGAGGTCGGGCGCAGATGGACTGACAGCCATCAACACATTAAGCAGCATGGTCATTGACATCAACGTCAAGAAACCGGTATTGGGAGCTAGGAAGGGAGGACTCTCTGGACCCGCAATCAAACCAATCGCTGTTAGGTGTGTCTACGACTTGTACGAGGCGGTTAAGATTCCAATTATTGGGTGTGGCGGAATCGTTTCGTGGAAAGATTCCATAGAGTTTTTTTTGGCTGGAGCATCATCTGTTCAAATTGGCACAGGGATAATTTACAGGGACTTCGCCGTGTTTCGTGAAGTCAACCGTGGGCTGATATCGTACATGGACCGTAGTGGAATTGAGGAATTAAAAGAGCTCATTGGGTTGGCGCACAGATGATAGATCACTATGCCTCCTTCACCAGATCAATTCTGTATAGTTGAACGCCAGCTGAACGAGCTGTTTCAATGAGATTCTTTTCAAAGGATCTGCAGACGATAACCCGTCTTACCTTGTCCAGCTCAACCCGGCTGTCCTTTGAATAACCTGCAGCCAGACGACACACCTGAGCCACAGCAAAGTCTCCTGCGTGGGTTTCAACCTCGACCACAACCCAAGTTCCCTTGTCATCCTTCATTAGAAGATCGATGTTTCCAGTGCTTGTTGAGACCTCTATCCCAACTGTCTTCAGGCCAGCGCCTAGAAGAGTGGGGTCATCCGCCAGAATCTTGCATATCGGATCTTCAAGTATTCCTCGAGATTCAAGTGTTCTTGAAGGGCCGTAATTGGCGATTTCCTCAAGTGAATCCTCTACACTCCGATAAAATGTGCCTAGAAGATGTGGGTACACAGTCACAGGTCTGCCACCTTCGTACAGAATCAAGATGGCTGTATTCAACAGATTGAGATTCTTCTTTCCCGAAAGTGGAAGAACATGACTTCTCGAAGTCACGATTCCACCGCGTACTTGGGGCGAAGTGCTTCTTATGTCGCTCAGGTACTTGAATGCCTGATCTGAACTGATATGGGACGCTTCTATGTACTCAGACTCGACTTGCCACTTCCTCTCAATCTCTGAAAGCAAAGCATATACTCTCTCCATGCGCGTCGCGTATCCTGCTTTTGCATCATGCAGCAGAACAGCCCGCCACATTGCGAACTCCACTGACATGTTATGTATAGGAACTTATGATCTCTGTGATCACATCCAAACAGATGCTGCTACCATTACTTTAAATCGCACTTGCTAGTTCGCAAAGCAAGGCAGCAAATCGTTATGAAGGCCGTTGGTTTCGACCTTATTGGGACACTTTGTCGTGCAGGAACCCGAGAGGATGATTGTCTTCATGAGCTTTTCCTATATCTGGGTAGGAACGGAATGGATGTCTCTTTTCAACAGTTCGTTGACAGGTACAATCATATTGCGCTGAAGCATCTGAACACGAGAAAGAATACTCTTCGAGAAGTGAACAATCGAGTCTGGATATCTGAAACGCTCAGAACATTCGGCCTGAACATTGATGAAGACGATGAGATTGTGTGCAATGCTGCTGATGCATACTTTCGTCCATACGTTTCAAAGATCGATGTCCCAACTTATGTGGTCCCGATTCTTCGAGATATTAGACGAGACTTCAAGACTGGTCTCATAACAAACTTCACATATGCACCAGCTGTTCGTCAAATACTTGAAGGAAACAACCTGACTGAGTTATTCGATAGCATTGCAATCTCTGACGAGGTTGGGTGGAGAAAACCTCATCCGAATATATTCAAGAAGTTTCTTCATGACATTTCCGCAAAGCCTTCGGAAGCATTCTATGTGGGCGATGATCCAAGGTATGATGTTGCAGGCGCAAAGAGTGTTGGAATGAGAGCAATTCTGCTGCGGAGTGATGACACGAGATTTGGCGAAACATATTATGTGGCGCTGGAAGAAGATAGTCCGAAACCTGACATACTTCTGGGGTCTCTTCACGAATTCAGAGAATATCTACTTTCGGGAATCTAGTTGTTGGCGTAAAGGGATTGAGGAGTATAACCGCTGAGATATTCGCCATTGGCAGCGAGCTTTGTTTTGGAAGAATTCAAGACGTGAACTCCTCTTGGATTGCTGATCAGTTGACGAAACTTGGAGTGTACGTTCAGAGAATAACCTGCATCCCAGATGATATGGAAAGCGTGACATCAGCTCTCAGAGAGTCACTCTCGCGTAGGCCCACATTTCTTTTCTTGACTGGTGGGCTTGGTCCAACAGATGATGATCTTACGATTGAAGCACTATCAATTGTTACCGCGATCCCAACACAGGTTTCCTCAGATGCTCTAGATTGGATGGCTGAGAAAGAGCGTGTGCCAGTTGAAGAACTTGACAGGAGACTACACAAAATGGCTATGTCACTAGCCAAGGCAGATTGCATTCGCAATCCGACTGGATGGGCTCCAGCAACACATCTCAGACTAAACCATACTGAGGTTTTCGCACTTCCGGGACCTCCAATCGAAGTCAGAGGATTCTTCAATGAATGTGTCCGTAGAGCTATCGAAGACAGAGCCGGAGGGAGAAGTTGCTTCGCGAGATTTATTGTAGCCATGTATGAGGAGGAGCTCTCATCTATTGTTCATCAGGTCATGGATGAAGAAGAGGGCGTGTATGTTAAGACCCTTGTCAGCGAGTACAAACCTGATGTCGGCCTACCTGTCGATGTCCTTGTTTTCAGCGATAATGAACATGAATGTGCACAGAAGATGGAAAGGGTCGTCCGTCGACTTTCTGAATTAATTTCCAGTCACGGAAGAATCCTGAAGCCTCTAGACTCTGGCTGCGGTGATAGATAGGATTCTGAGAGCCACGCGGCAAAAT
>CAZJUU010000137.1:0-4956 GCA_964549295.1 uncultured Candidatus Bathyarchaeia archaeon | reverse complement strand
AAATCCAAGAAACCAGCCGAAGAGGCGAAGGCATAGCCAGAATCAAAGGCCTAGTAGTCTTCGTACCCAACACCAAACCAGGAGACAAAGTCAAAATCCGCGTCACACGAATAAGCCGAAGATTCTGCGAAGCCGAAGTAGTCGGAGCAGGCGAACCCAAAGCCGAAGGCGAAATCTCAGAAGCCACAACTGAAGAAACCGGAACCGAAACCGAAAGCGAAGGCACCACCGAAACCGACACGGAAAGCGACTCCGAAGCAATGTAGCCTCATGAAAGTATCCGCTTGTAACAGATACTGCGTACTCGCTCTCTGAGACTATGTCGCAAACACTTTTCTCTTTTCCTATTTCGCAGTATATCCCCCATCCACGGGCAACGCTACACCTGTGACAAACGAGGAGTCCTCTGAAGCAAGAAAAAGCACAGCTCGAGCAACTTCCTCAGGTTCAGCTATCCGCTCTATTGGATGCTCCTTAGAAATGATTTCAAGATACTTCTCCAAACTTATACCTTGAGGCAAATCCACCTCAAGCATTCTAGTCATAACATAACCAGGACAGACACAATTCACACGCACTCCATACTTCGCACAATCCAAAGCCATAGCCTTCGTCAGCAAGACCACGCCACCTTTCGATGCACAATAAGCTACCGCATCGGGCTCTCCAACCAAACCATCACAAGAAGACGTGTTGATGATAACTCCCTCGGTCTCCTTCAAATGCGGAATCGCATACTTCGAACACAAAAAACAACCCTTCAGATTAATGTCAATTACCTTGTCCCACTCCGCTTCTGAAGTCTTTTCTGCAGCTCCAGAAACCCATATACCAGCGTTATTGAACAACACATCCAGCTTTCCATAACGTCTCAATGTCTCTTCGATCATATTCTTCGCATCAGCCGGCTTCGAGACGTCACCCCGGATGAACGAGCACTCTCTGAATCCTAGACCCTTCAACTTCCTGATAGCATCCTCACCGGTTTCTTTAACTCTGCCAGTTATTGCAACCCTAGCTCCATTCTGCAAAAACAACAAGGCAGTTGCGTAACCGATCCCAGTAGTTCCACCCGTAATCAGAGCCACTTTTCCATCTAGCTTCAACATACCTCCACTCCCGCCTCACGATTGCCTACTGCGATATCTACATGGTGCTGCAATATTAAACGTGTATGATAATTGTGTTATTCGCAGTGTTCGGATTTGAGGATCGGCAACTAGCTAGGTATTCAGTAGCTCAGTGGATTCGCCCAAGTCTCTTCAACATTTCTGTGGATATGGGTTGCCTACTTAGGTCTTGGTGTGGCAGAAACATTGCCTTCATGTATTCACTTTGAAAGTCTGTGTCACAAGCTAATTCGTAGTAGTGTGTTTTGGTTGAGATTGTCTCCGCGTACTCCCTCATTTCCTTCGAGATCAAGCACATGCGCGAGCCCGTTCCAGCGGTGTTTCCAACGAACTTGATCCTTTCGATTGGCACCTCTGGGTACATGCCAATCATTCTTGCACTCTCAGGATCAATATAGTTCCCGAAGGCTCCAGCAACATAAAGCGTCGTTATGTCATCCTTAGTAAGCTTCATTCTCCTCAGTAATGTCTCGGCTCCAGTGCGTATTGCAGCCTTAGCTTTCTGAAGTTCTCTCACATCCGCCTGAGTTATCGTAACATCTTCCACAGCGCCGGCTGCTCCTTTAGGCGCAATGATGAATTCGTACCAGCCATCTGGCGTTTTCCTCAGCCTATCAGTTCTATTGGACAACTCGGTGTTGATCTTTCCCTTCAAGTCTACAAGACCGGTTTTCAACATCTCCGCGAGTGCATCGACAAGCCCAGATCCGCAGATTCCAACCGGAGGAGCATCATCAATGGTTCGATAGTTCACTTCCAATGAGTCAACATCAATGCTTATTTTCTCGATTGCCCCGGTTGCGGCTCTCATACCATGCTTGATCTCCATGCCTTCAAAAGCCGGCCCAGATGCACATGACACAATCATCGTCAGATCCTTGTTTCCCAAGGCTATCTCCGTGTTCGTCCCGATGTCAATATCCATTATCATATCTTTCGCTTCAAGCATGTTAACAGCCATAAGATCGGCAACACTATCAGCGCCCACAAAACCACCGATCACAGGGACCATGTGAGCATTCGCACGGGGATGCGCTTTGAGCCCTAACGTTGTAGCATCCACATCAATGCCACGCCGTATCGCAGGAGGATATGGTGAAAAAGCAGTGTACTGGGGCCACAACTTGAGGAAAAGCATCTGCATTGCGGTGTTTCCAACGAAGTTGAGCTCATATATCTCCTCTTGATTCACCTCAGCTTTCTTGCAGCACTCTTCTATCATCTCATTGATGCCTGAGACAACTGCACCTTGAAGATCGTCTTGAGCTTTCGAACCCTGCATCATCGCATAGGTTATTCTTGTTAGAATATCTTCGCCAAAAGGAATCTGCGGATTCATTCTCGCGGCCACAGACACCACGTTGCCCGCATTAAGGTCGACTAGGAAACCGGCGAGTTTCGTGCTGCCAATGTCCACGGCAAAGCCGAAACATCTGTTCGTAGTGTCTCCAGGTTCAATGGCTACGATTTCATTCTTCCACACAACTGCCGTGATGTCCCAGTTCTTCTTTCTGAGATCAGTTGGCAGGGTTTTTGCTGTTTCGTAATCGATTTCTGGATTTACAACGTGATATTTCTCTCTCAGTGCATCTAGTAGTCTGTCCTCATCTGATCTAACGTCCTGAAGACTCGGCTTCGGCAATACTAGATGATATTTCCTGACAAGAGGATTCGGTTTTACCGGAACCTCGAGTCCTTCAGTCTGCAACCTCTGTTTTCCAACACGGCTTCTTTCCGGAACAAAGATCAAGGACGGGACTGTGAGCTGAGCCTGACACGCCAGCCTGAAGTTTGAATTCATCTCCTCTTCAGACAGAGATTTCTGTTCTTTGTCTGTGAGTGGATTCAGCCCTTCAACCCCTTTTTGGACCTTGACCTTGCATTTCCCACAGGTGCCCTTTCCACCACAGATAGAAGATATGTCTACGCCCAAGGCCCTAGCTGCATTCATGATTGTGATGCTGGATAGAAACGTCGATCGCTTACCATAAGGCTGAAAAACAATCTCGATTTCGGTGGTCGCCGTAGGAGCCTACTCCTTCTTCTTGCTCTCTTTCATCATTTCCACAGCAGACTTGATGGACTCTACGAGCAGTTTGACTTTGTCAACCGCTTCAGAAGCATCTTTGCCATACGCATCTGATCCTATCTTTGATTTCCAGTCTTCGCTAGTTGCGCCGCCGCCAATCACAGTTTTGACTTTGTCTTTCATTCCCTCTTCTTTCAGTTTATCTTCAACGGTCTTCATGGACATGAGCGTTGGTGTCAAAAGCGTTGACATCGCTATCACTTGAGCTCCTTCACTCTTAGCTTTCTCAATGAAATCCGCAGTTGGCACATCTCTGCCCAAGTCCACGACTTCGTAGCCAGCCGCAGTCAACATGATCTTGACTATGTTCTTTCCTATGTCGTGAATATCTCCCTCGACAACTCCTAAGACTATCTTTCCTTTGGATTTCGATTCTGACTTTGGGATGTGTGGGGTCAGGATGTTTAGCCCAGCATACATGGCGTCTGCGGATATGAGCATGTCCGGCAAGAAGTACTCCTTTTTCTCATACTTGTCTCCAACTGTTTTCATGCCCTCTGCTAGACCATTCATTATTGCATCGTATGCAGAAATCCCAGCTGCTAGTGCATCCTTGGCAGTTTGCTCAGCTGTTGCAGAGTCGCCGACTATGACTGCCTCAGTGAGCTTTCTCATAATGGTCTCTTTATCACTCGAACTCATCTTCCTGCTTCCTCTTGCTGTTTGGAGAGGATAGAAGAGAGAATAATAGAATTTATGCCTTTTTGTGCGAGTTTCCGAACTCTTTAGAGGCGCTGACGAATGCCTTTATGTGTTCGGTTGGGGTCTCGAGCCAGAAATCGCATCCCGGGGCTACAGCGTCCACGCCGTCTTCAATGTCTTTTCTTACGAATTCTCTGATTTTCTCAACGGGACCGGCGTGTATTACTCCGTAAGCAGGTACGTTTCCGATAATAGGATAATGTGGCTTGATCTTCTCTATGATCTCCTTAGCCTTGTTGATCGGGGTTCTCTCATCAACTGCAATTGCGCTTGCGCCGCATTCCATCATTTTGTCGATGATAGGCAGCGCTGAGCCGCATACATTCAGAATTGTGGGAGGTTCTGCCCTTTGGATTAGTTCCTTTAGATAGGGCTTGACGAATTCATCAAAATGTCTAGGGGAAATATTGTCTGTAGAGGCACCCATCTCATGGAATGTAATCAAGTCAGCTCCCGCATCCCTATACAGACATGCTATCTCAACGTAGACGCCAAGTGCTTCCTTGCAGAACTTGTGAGCCATTTCTGGAGTTGTTCTTAGCCATTTCAGAAATGTGATGCTGTCAACCAAGTAGCTGCTGATGCTGGTGAACGGAGGAACCATATAGACGTTCACAGGAGCCTTTCCATCAAATTCCTTCTTCAGCAACCTAATTGCTTCCATGACTACTGGTACTCTTCCAGCCTTTGACACATCCTGTGGAATTTTGAGATCAGATGCATCCTTTGCTATGAATCCCTGAATTGAGGGCCATTTTATTGTCTCTTCGTGGAAAAGCACTGGGGCGCCAAGAGCCTCGGCTTCGACTGTCATGCAGAAAGGAATTGAAACGTTGTCTAGACCACACAGCCTGTGAGCTGCTGAGCCCAGTTTTGCCATTTTCACGGGATCTATGTGAGCTGAGGGCCAGTAAGCGTCATAAGCCTTCATGAATTCGATTGTTGCGACGCTTGTGGAGTTTATGCACGGGATTCGTTCTGCTTCGTCTTTCCTACCACTCAGGATAGACATGAGTCTTTCATAGGACGACATAT